>NZ_JBSKHQ010000017.1:0-127157 GCF_057128665.1 Zestomonas ipomoeae | reverse complement strand
GCGCTGATGCGCAGCAACGCCTACCAGGTGCAAAAGGCCTTCGACATGATCGCCAGCTACGACAAGCGCAAGGTCGCAATGCTCGGGCTTTCGTTCAAGGCCGGCACCGACGACCTGCGCGAAAGCCCGCTGGTCGAACTGGCCGAGATGCTGATCGGCAAGGGCTACGACCTGTCGATCTTCGACCGCAACGTCGAGTACGCCCGCGTGCACGGGGCGAACAAGGACTACATCGAATCGAAGATCCCCCACGTGTCCTCGCTGCTCAACTCCGACTTCGACGCCGTGGTGGCGCGCGCCGATGTCATCGTGCTGGGCAACAACGACCCGCAGTTCGCCGCCCTGGTGGAACAGGTACCCGCGGGCAAGAAGATCGTCGACCTGGTGGGCTTCATGGCCCATGCCACCTGCGACGAAGCTGAAGGCATCTGCTGGTAACCCTACCTGCGATGTGTAACCCCTCGCCCGTCCGGGCGAGGGGTCAAATGACGGATACGGTATGGACACGCTTGAGCACAAACTCAAAGAGGCTGCCGGCTGGCTGTTTTATCTCTGCCTGCTGATGCTGCTCGCCCTGGCACTGCCCCGGTCGGTGTTCGACCCTGGCTCGCGGGAATTCATCCTGCTCATCGGCCTGGTCGGCATCTGGCGCTACTCCATGGGCGCCATGCACTTCGTGCGCGGCATGTATTTCCTGTATGTCGTGTTCCCGAGCTATCGCCGCAAGGCACGCAAACTCGGCGACGCCATCGATCCCTCGCAAGTGTTCCTGATGGTGACCAGCTTTCGCATCGATGCGCTGACCACCGCCCAGGTGTATCGCTCGGTGATCCAGGAAGCCATCGACTGCGGCTATCCCACCGTGGTGGTCTGCTCCATCGTCGAGCTCTCCGACGAACTGCTGGTGAAGAACCTGTGGGGCCAACTAGCACCGCCGGACCGGGTCAAGCTGGACTTCGTGCGCATCGCCGGGACCGGCAAGCGCGACGGCCTGGCCAACGGCTTCCGCGCCATTTCCCGGCACTGCCCGGACGAGAACGCGGTGGTCGCGGTGATCGACGGCGACACCGTGCTGACCTCCGGCGTGGTACGCAAGACCGTGCCCTACTTCAAGCTGCTGCCCAGGGTCGGCGGCCTGACCACCAACGAATTCTGCGAAGTGCGCGGCAGCTACGTGATGAGCGAGTGGCACAAGCTGCGCTTCGCCCAGCGCCACATCAACATGTGCTCGATGGCCCTGTCCAAGCGCGTGCTGACCCTCACCGGACGCATGTCCATGTTCCGCGCCGAGGTGGTGACCAACCCTGGTTTCATCGCCGATGTCGAGGACGACGCGCTGGAACACTGGCGCCTGGGCCGCTTCAAGTTCCTCACCGGCGACGACAAGTCCAGCTGGTACAGCCTGATGCGCCTGGGCTACGACACCTTCTACGTGCCGGATGCCGCCATCAACACGGTGGAGCATCCGCCGGAAAAAAGCTTCATCAAGGCCAGCCGCAAGCTGATGTTCCGCTGGTACGGCAACAACCTGCGGCAGAACTCGCGGGCCCTCGGCCTGGGCATGCAGCGCCTTGGGCTGTTCACCACCCTGGTGTTGTTCGACCAGCGGGTTTCCATGTGGACCTGCCTGCTCGGCCTGACCGTGGCGGTGATCGCCAGCATCAAGTACAGCATCGCTTTCCTGCTGGTTTACCTGCTCTGGATCGGTTCGACCCGTCTGGTGCTGACCCTGCTTTTATCTGCCTCCGGGCACCCCATAGGCCCGGCTTACCCCTTGATCCTCTATTACAACCAGATCGTCGGTGCACTGGTGAAGATCTATGTGTTCTTCAGACTCGACCAGCAATCGTGGACCCGCCAGAACACCAAGCTTGATCGCGAACTTGCCAGCTTCCAACGCTGGTTCAACCGATGGTCGTCACGGGCCATGACCTTCTCCGCCGCCAGCGTGTTCGTCGCTGCGCTGCTGGCGTTGGTCTGACTGTCGATCCATTTCGATGACTAGGAATCCGGGTAAATAGCCATGAATACAGCCGTAAATCTCAATGTGGTCCATGAGTCCGAAGCACAGCGACAGCATGCACGGGTCAAGCTGCCCGCCAAGATCCGCTACACCGGCAGCAATCGGGAAATCCTCGACCTGCCGCTGCTCGATCTGTCCGCCGGCGGCTTCAGCTTCGCCATCGGCCGCACGCCGGTGCAGATCGGCGACTATCACAAGGGCAAGCTGCTGTTCCTTATCGACAACCTGAGCCTGGGCATCGAGGTGGAATTCCAGGTGCGCTTCGTCGACCCGGCCAACGGCCGCGTCGGCTGCCAGTTCCACAACCTCAAACCGCGGGAAATCTCCACCTTGCGCCACCTGATCAGCGCCCACCTGTCCGGTGAGTTGATCAGCGTCGGCGAACTGCTCAGCACCCTGCAGCGCGACAACTTCACCAAGGCTCGCAACAAGCAGGGCGGCGGCAATGCCATGGGCCCGCTGGCCAAGCTGCGCGCGGTGACGGTCAGCGCTGCGATATTCCTGGTCGGCCTCGGCGCCTTCGGTTTCATCCTCGACAAGGTCTACGAGCATCATTTCGTCGCCCATGCCGAATCGGCCCAGGTCAGCGTACCCAGCCTGCAGGTGACCATGCCCCGCGAGGGCACCGTGCAGAGCCTGGTGCCGGCCAGCGGCATGGTCGCCAAGGGCGCTCCGGTGGCGACCTTCTCCGCGACCATGCTGGAGATGCTCAAGGGCACCCTGAGCGAAGAGCAACTGACCGAGGACAAGATCGAGGCCTTCTTCGGCCGCCAGCTCACCGGCACCCTGACCAGCCCCTGCGACTGCCGCGTGGTAAGCCAGCTGGTGGCCGACGGCCAGTTCGCCAGCAAGGGCTCGACGGTCTTCGAACTGGCGCCGGTGGACAGCAAGGCCACCGTCGAGGCGCGCTTCCGCTACAGCGAGTTCGACAAGGTCCGTCCGGGCGCCGACGTCAGCATGCGCGTTGCCGGCGAAGACCAGGTGCGCCACGGCAAGATCGTCAGCTCCGCACTGCAAGATGGCGGCTTGTCGTCCAACATCCGTGTGGTCATCCAGCCCACCGACGGCCTGAGCAGCGAGCTCGCCGGCCGGCCGGTGGAGGTGACCATCAACAGCGGGCCGTCGTTCGACGCGCTGTCCGGCAAAGCCATCGCGGCTGGGCTCTAAAGGGGAGCATGCCGTGATTCGCAAGCAACCTACCCTGCTGCTGGCCGCCCTGTTGCTGGCCGGCTGCGCCGGTCTGCCGGACCAGCAGCTGGCCCGCCAGGCCCGGGACGCGGGCGACCGCGAGACCGCCCTGCGCAATTACCAGCAACTGGCGGAGCTGGGCTTCGTCGAGGCGCAGGTCGGCCTGGCCGACCTCCAGGCGGACAGCGGCGATCCGCGGCAGATGGCGCTCGCCGAACAGAGCTACCGCCGCGCGCTGGGCGAGTCGCCACGGGCCGGCATGCGCCTGGGCCGACTGTTGTCGCGCAAGCCGATGGCCAGCGAGGCGGAGCTGCGTGAAGCCGAAACCCTGCTGAGCCGGGCCCTGGCCGACGGCGAAGACGGCGCCCTGCTGCCGCTGGTGCAGTTGTATCTGCAACACCCACAGTACTGGCCGCAGCTCAATTTGCAGGCGCGCATCGAACAGTGGCGCCAACAGGGTCATGCGCAAGCGGACCTGGCGCAGATCGAGCTGTACCGCAACCAGGGCAGCTACGCCGAGCATCTGCCCGAGATCGAGCGGATCTGCCTGGCACAGCTGAGCGTGACCGAGGGTTGCTACGTCGAGCTGGCCCAGGTCTACCAGATGGGCGGCGAGGAGGAAAAACGCGCCGCCTTCCTGGATCAAGTGCGCAGCGCCCTCCGGCTCGGCCAGATCGATGCCGAGCGCGTCGAGGACGTGGCCCTGGTGCTGGCCGACGCCGAGCTGGGCAAGCCCGACCAGGAAGCCGCCCAGGCGCTCCTGGAGGAAATCGCCCCCGCGTACCCGGCCGCCTGGCTGAGCCTGGCCGAAGTGCTCTACGACTACCCGACCCTCGGCGACAGCGAGCGCATGTTCGACTACCTCGAGCGCGGTCGCGCGGCCGATCCGGGACACGCCGAGCTGCTGCTCGGCCGCCTCTACTACGAGGGCAAGTGGGTGACCCTGGACCCGCACGCCGCCGAGCAGCACCTGCTGAAGGCGGCCGACGCCGGCGAAAGCAACGCCCACTACTACCTCGGTCAGATGTATCGCCGCGGCTACCTCGGCGACATCGCGCCACAGAAAGCCGTCGACCACCTGCTGCAGGCCGCCCGCGCCGGCAGCCGCGGCTCGGACATGGCGCTCGCGCAGCTCTACGTGCAGGGTCGCGGCATCAAGATCGAGCGCCGTAACGCCTACGTCTTCGCCCGCCTGGCACAGATGCGTGAACTGACGGATGCCGGCGACCTGCTGGCTTCCCTCGAAGGCGCCATGGACCCGCAGGAACTGGCCGCCGCCGAGCGCCTGCTGCAACAGGAACTACAGGCACGCGGGGGCGCCTGGCACAGCCGCCTGGAAAACCCGGCGCTGGCCGAAGGACAACCTCGAGAACACTCACAGGACGCCAGACTATGAAGCTTAACCCTTGGCTGGGCACCGTCGCCGTATTGGGCTTTAGCCTCGGCAGCAACCTGCTCTGGGCTGCCAGCGCGCCGGAGCGCAACTTCGGCCTGGAAGTGAAGATCACCGGCCAATCCGAGGACGATCGCGACCTCGGCACCCGCGACGGCGGCGACGTGCAGGGCTTTGGCCTCGACCTGCGCCCCTGGCTGTACGGCGAGCGCGGCAATTGGAGCGCCTTCGCCATGGGCCAGGCGGTGGCGGCCACCGATACCATCGAATCGGACCCCATCGACAACGAACTGGACACCACCAGCGACAACGGCGCCCGCGAGCAGGACAAGAACTACCTGGCCCTGCGCGAATTCTGGCTCGGCTATTCAGGCCTCACCGTCTACCCCGGCGAATACCTGCGCTTCGGCCGCCAGCGCCTGCGCAGCGACGACGGCACCTGGCGCGACACCAACATCGAGTCGCTCGCCTGGACCTTCGACACCACCCTGCTGCGGGCCAACCTGGGCATCGCCCAGCGCTTCTCCGACTACCGCACCGACCTCGATGACCTGGCGCCCGAGGACGAAGACCGCCTGCACCTGTTTGCCGACATCGCCCATCAGTGGCGGCCCGGCCACTGGATCGGCGCCAACCTGCACCACAGCGACGACAGCGGCCACCTGCCGGATGTCGGCGAGCGCGTCGACGAACTGGACAAGACCTACACCGGCCAGTTGACCTGGCTCGGCCTCAAGGCCGACGGCGACTTCTTCAACCGCCGCAGCACCGCCCCGCTCAACTACTGGGCCCAGGTGATGTGGCTGACCGGCGAGCGCGAGAGCCTGCAGAGCGCCTACGTCGGCGGCGAGCAGATCGCCACCGGCTCGTCCGATCACGACGTCAACGCCTGGGGCCTGGACCTGGGCCTGCGCTGGAAACTCGACCCGCACTGGAGCATCGGCGGCGGCTACGCCCGTGGCAGCGGCGGCGGCAGCGACGACTTCGGCTCCAAGCAGTTCGTGCAGACCGGCCTGCAGAGCAACCGCTCCAACTTCACCGGGACCCGCTCGCGCGTCCAGCGCTTCGGCGAGGCGTTCCGTGGCGAGCTGAGCAACATCCAGATCGCCACCCTGTTCGCTTCCTGGAACCTAGACGAGCGCTACGACGCCAGCCTGGTCTACCACCGCTTCCGCCGCCTGGATGGCGACCAGAACACCGGCGACGAAGGCATCACCGCCCCCCTGGTCAACGATGACAAAGATCTCGGCCAGGAACTCGACCTGGTGGTGACCCGCTATTTCGACCAGGGCTTCGTGCCGGCCAACTGGGGCTGGGACGAACCCTCTGCCCTGGTGCGCTTCCGCGGCGGCCTGTTCCGGCCCGGCGATGCCTATGGCAGCGACGCCGATTCGACCATGCACCGCGCCTTCGTCGACGTCGTCTGGCGTTACTGAGGCAGGAGAGAACCATGTACGCGAACCCCCATAGATACGCCGGCGGCCTGCTGTTGTGCAGCCTGCTGTTGTGCGCCGCACCGGCAGTCGCCGAGCTGGAGAAGGTCGCTTTCAGTCCCGCGCCCCCGGTCACCAAGGGGTTGCGCACCACCGACAACTACAACATCACCAGCGCTCCGGTCGAGTCGCTGCGCATGGACCCGCCCCAGTTGCCGGACCTCTCGGGCTATACGACCGCAGCGGTGCTGGCCAAGGTGGGCGACAAGACGCCAGGACGCGTCCTGGTCAAGCGCATGCTCAACGAGGACGCCCTGAAGGAATTCATCGGCGGCGACGAGCGCATGCGCGAATGGGTGGCACGGCAACGCGCCATGCCCCAGGCGATCTTCATCGAGGGTGGTTATGCCACCCCGCAGGACATGGCCAAGGTACTGCCCAAGCAATACTTCGAGGAAACCGAAGCAGGTGTATTCGTCGCCCGTCTGCCGGTGGTGGTAGCCAACGACGCGACCCTGCACATCGACGGCAAGACCCATGACTTTCGCATGTCCCTGGAGCGCGGCAGCTTCCTGGTCAACGATGGCCGGCTGTTCATCACCGACAGCCGGCTGACCGCCTGGAGCGAAGCGAACGGCGAGCCGGCCTGGTGGAAGAAGCAAGGCGTGTTCCGCCCCTTCCTCAACTCCTGGGGCGGTACCGAGACCTACATCGCCAACAGCACCGTCACCAGCCTCGGCTACACCGCGAGCAAGTCCTACGGGCTGACCATCTCCCAGTACACCCCGGGCATGGTCGACAAGATGGGCCGCTCCCGGCCCCAGGGCTGGGTGATCGACTCCACCTTCGACGACATGTGGTACGGCTTCTACTGCTACGAGGCCGACGACCTGGTGGTCAAGGGCAACACCTACAAGAACAACATCGTCTACGGCATCGACCCCCATGATCGCTCGCACCGGCTGATCATCGCCGACAACGAGATCTACGGGACGCGCAAGAAGCACGGCCTGATCATTTCCCGCGAGGTCAACGACAGCTGGATCTTCAACAACCGCAGCTACGACAACGAGCTGTCCGGCATCGTCATCGACCGTAACAGCAGCAACAACGTGATCGCCTACAACGAGAGCTACGACAACCGCTCCGACGGCGTGACCATCTACGAGAGCGGCGACAACCTGCTGTGGGCCAACAAGGTCATCGGCAACCAGCGCCACGGCATTCGCGTGCGCAACAGCGTGGACATCAAGCTCTACGAAAACCTCGCGGTGAACAACGGCAAGATCGGTATCTACGGCCACATCAAGGATCTCTCCGACACCGACCGCAACATCGAACTCGACCCCTTCGACACCCTGGTGTCGCTGCTGGTGGTGGGCGGCAAGCTGATCGGCAACGGCTCCGGGCCGATCGGCGTGGATTCGCCGCTCAGCCTCGAACTCTACAAGGTGCAGATGCTCGCCCCGGCCAAGACCTCCGGCATCAGCCTGCCCGGCGTGCTCGGCCGCCACCAGGACCGCATCCTCGACATGCTGGTGCGCCAGGAGCAGGCGGTGCTGATCGACCCGATCGAAACCCAGAGCGAATTGCAGGATTGAGCATGACCATGTTTTCCCCACGTTTCCCGCTGCTGCGCAGTCTCGCCGCCCTGCCCCTGGCAGGCGCCCTGGCCGGCCAGGCGCTGGCCGACGAACAGGCCCCGCAGTTCCAGGCCGAGCCCTGCTGCCAGCTGTGCCCGGCGGCGGCCGACATGTCCCGCTACCCGAACGGCTTCCTGAGCACCTTCCGTCACCTGGTGCAAGGCCAGGACGACTGGCTGTTCCGCAGCGAACTGGACCTGATGACCCATTTCGGCCCCGACGAAACCGGCTACCGCAACCTCAAGCGCCTGCGCGACGGCCTCAAGCGCCGTGGCGTCGAACTGGTGATGCTGTACCTGCCGACCCGCGGGCTGGTACACCCCGACCGCCTGAGCCCGGCCGACCGCGCCAGCTACGACTGGGAAGGCGCTCGCGCCAGCTACATCCAGGCCACCGAGCGCTATCGCCAGCTGGGCATCGTCGTACCGGACCTGTCGCCGCTGTTCAACGAGAGCAAGACCGAGGAAAAACCGTTCTTCTTCAAGGGCGACCATCACTGGACCCCCTACGGCGCCGAGCGCGCGGCCGAGCTGGTGGCCAAGGCCCTGGCCGAGATGCCCACCGTGGCGGCGATGCCGACCAAGGCCTTCGCCACCAAGCCGATCGGCATCCTTGGCAAGCGCGGTACCCTGCAGCGCGCGGCGCAGCAGATCTGCGGCTACAGCTCGGCGGACCAGTACGTGCCGCGCTTCGACACCGAGCCGGTGGAAGAGGCCGCCAACGACAACCTGTTTGGCGATGCCGCACTGCCGGAAATCGTGCTGGCCGGCACCAGTAACAGTGGCGAGTCGCTGAACTTCAACGGCTTCCTGCAGGAAAAACTGGGCCGGGAGATTCTCAACGTCTCGGTCACCGGCGGCGGCCTCGAAGGCTCGATGGTGGAATACCTCGCCAGCGAGGACTTCCAGACCAACCCGCCGAAGGTGCTGATCTGGGAATTCGGCTCCTACCACAACCTCGGCCAGCGCAGCGTCTACCGCGAGCTGGTTCCGCTGATCGACAACGGCTGCGCCGAGCGCAAGGTGGCGTTGAAGAACGAGGTCGCCCTGAAACCGGGCATGAACCAGGTGCTGCTCAATGCGCCCAACCTGAACCTCACCAGCCGCGACTACGTGCTCGACGTGCAGTACAGCGATCACGAAGTGCGCGACCTGCGCGGCGTGGTCTGGTACATGACCGGCAAGAAGGACACGCTGAAGATAGAGCGCCCGTCGAAGATGGACGGCGGCGGCCGCTTCGTCCTGGAGCTGCGCGACGACGAGGACTATGCCGACCAGACACTGCTGGGTATCGACCTGGAGCTGCCCGAAGGCGTCGAGCCCGGCACCAAGGTCAGCGCCAAGCTGTGCGCCAAGCCGAACGCCTCGACCACCACCGTGGCCCAGGCCAAGCCATGATGAAAACCCTGGCCGCCTGCATCAGCCTGCTGCTGGCCGCCAGCCCGGCGTTCGCCGAGCTGCGCCCACCGGCCGGCTTCTATGCGGCAGCCCAGCACAAGGGTGGCCGCGCATCGCCCTGCCCGGCGGCTCCAGAACCCTACACCGGTGCGCTGAACCTGCCGAGCAAGTACCAGGGCGCCGATGCCGCTCGGGACCGACTCAACCCCCAGGCATACGCCAGCTACCAGGCGCTCAGCGCCGACATCACCGCGATGGAGCGTGGCATCTATCGCTGGGTCGCCGACTACCTGCGCTTCGGCCGCGAGGGCTATGCCGCCTGCGCGCTCGACTGGCTGCAACGCTGGGCCGAGGCCGACGCCCTGCTCAGCGCCCAGTACACCCACACCGGCAAGGCCCGGCGCAAATGGGCGCTGGGCAGCCTCAGCTCGGCCTACCTGCACCTGAAGTACTCGCGCTCGCAGCCGCTGCGCGGGCATGAACGCCAGGCCAGGCAGATCGAGGCCTGGCTGTCGCGAGTGGCCGACCGCGTGCTGCTCGACTGGCAGGACCAGCCGCTGGCGAAGATCAACAACCACCAATACTGGTCGGCGTGGGCGGTGATGGCTACCGCGGTGGTCACCGACCGGCGCGACCTGTTCGACTGGTCCATCGCGCAATACCGCATCGCCGCCAACCAGGTTACCGACGAAGGCTTTCTGCCCAACGAACTCAAGCGCCGCACCCGCGCGCTCAACTACCACAACTACAGCCTCGGCCCGCTGCTGATGATCGCCGCCTTCGCCAACGCCAATGGCGTCGATCTGCGCGACGAGAACCACGCTGCCATTCGCCGCCTGGCGGAGAAGGTACTGGCCGGTCGCGAACACCCCAAGCTGTTCGCCGAGCGCGCGCGAAGCCGGCAGGAAACCCAGGACCTGCTGCGCAAGACCAACAACTTCGCCTGGCTGGAACCCTACTGCGCACTCTACGACTGCTCGCCACGCACCACCCGCTGGCTCAGCGCGCAACGGCCGCTGAAGACCTACCGCCTGGGCGGCGACCTGACCCGGGTGTTCGCCGCCGCGCCGCTGCGCGCCGAGCGCTGAGGAACCGACATGACCGCCCCCCCTTCGCTCGCCTTCGCCCTGCTCCTGCTGTTGACCGGCCCCGCCCAGGCCGACCAGCCACTGCTGCCGCCGGACGGCTATTTCGCCGCGGTCGGGCATGACGACGACACCCCGGAACGCTGCGCCAGCCCGCCGCCGCCGTTCACCGCCAAGCTGGTATTCCCGAGCAAATACAAGGGTTCGGACTCGGCGCGGGCGACGCTCAACGTCGCCGCCAATACGCGCTACCGCAACATGACCGAAGACATCACCCGCATGGAAAAGGGCGTCAGCCACTACGTGAAGCGCTACATGCGCCACGGCAATCGTGCGGAACTGGAATGCAGCCTGGCCTGGCTGAGCAACTGGGCCCAGGCCAATGCCCTGCTGTCCACCGACTACAACCACACCGGCAAATCGATGCGCAAATGGGCACTGGGCAGCCTGTCCTCGGCCTACCTGCAATTGAAGTTCTCCGAGTCCCAGCCCCTGGCCGCCTATCGCGGGCAAAGCCAGGTGATCGAATCCTGGTTCGCCAAGCTGGCCGACCAGGTGGTGCGCGACTGGAGCGATCTGCCGTTGAAGAAGGTCAACAACCACAGCTACTGGGCGGCCTGGTCGGTGATGGCCACCGCCGTGGCGACCAATCGCCGCGACCTGTTCGACTGGGCCGTGGAGCGCTTTCACGTGGCCGCCAACCAGATCGACGACGAAGGTTTCCTGCCCAACGAGCTGCACCGCCGCGAGCGCGCGCTGTTCTACCACAACTATGCCCTGCCGCCGCTGGCAATGATCGCCGCCTTCGCCCAGGCCAACGGCGTCGACCTGCGCGAGGAAAACCACGGCGCGCTGCGGCGCCTGGCGGACAACGTGATCGCCGGCGTCGACGACAGCCAGCGCTTCGCCCGCAAGGCCGACAGCCCGCAAAACACCGAGGACCTGCAGAAGGACAGCAAGTTCGCCTGGCTGGAGCCCTACTGCACGCTCTACCGCTGCTCGGCGGCGACGTTGAAGTGGAAGAACGAGCTCGGCCCGCTACGCAACCATCGGCTCGGTGGCGATGTCAGTCAGCTGTTCGGCCAACACCTCGCCGGCAAGCGGACGGAGAAAAACGACACCCCGCTGTAGGCGGACGCAATACGGTCGGCGTGACCGCAAACCACGCGAATCGGCTCCCCCGGGAGCCAAGGGTGGCCCATCGACGGGCCGAACAATTGGCCAGAGCGAACGAGACGCAGGCAATGGTGTTTTCATCCAACGTATTTCTGTTCCTGTTTCTGCCGCTGTTTCTCAGCCTGTATTACCTGAGTCCGGCGCGTTATCGGAACTTGCTGATTCTGATCGGCAGCTATGCCTTCTATGCCTGGTGGCGGGTGGACTTCCTCCTGCTGTTCGTCGCGGTGACGCTGTGGAACTACGTCATCGGCCTGCGCATCGCCCGGCACGGCATTCGCAGCAAGCTGGCGCAGCGCTGGGTGGTATTCGGCGTCGGCGGCAACCTGGCCACGCTCGGCTACTTCAAGTACGCCAACTTCGGCGTGGCCAACATCAACGCCCTGCTGGAAGACTTCGGCTTCGAGCCCTTCGTGCTGACCCACGTGATCCTGCCGATCGGCATTTCCTTCTATATCTTCCAGTCCATCAGCTACCTGATCGACGTCTATCGCGGCGATACCGAGCCGACGGAAAACCTGGTCAACTTCGCCGCCTTCATCGCCCTGTTCCCCCAGCTGATCGCCGGCCCGGTGCTGCGCTACAAGGACCTGGCCGACCAGTTCACCGGGCGCACCCATAGCCTCGACAAGTTCTCCGAAGGCGCCACCCGCTTCATGCAGGGCTTCATCAAGAAGGTGTTCATCGCCGACACCCTGGCGCCGCTGGTGGACCACTGCTTCGCCCTGCAGAATCCCAGCACCGGCGACGCCTGGCTGGGCATGCTGGCGTACACCGCGCAGCTCTACTTCGACTTCTCCGGCTACAGCGACATGGCCATCGGCCTCGGCCTGATGATGGGCTTTCGCTTCATGGAGAACTTCAACCAACCCTACATCAGCCAGTCGATCACCGAATTCTGGCGGCGCTGGCACATCAGCCTGTCGACCTGGCTGCGCGACTACCTGTACGTGCCGCTGGGCGGCAACCGCCATGGCACCTTCAAGACCTACCGCAACCTGTTCCTGACCATGCTGCTGGGCGGCTTCTGGCACGGCGCCAACTGGACCTTCCTGATCTGGGGCGCCTGGCACGGCACCTGGCTGGCCATCGAACGGGCGCTGGGCGTCAATGCGGCGCCCAAGGTGATCAACCCGTTGAAGTGGGCCTTCACCTTTTTCCTGGTCATGCTCGGCTGGGTGATCTTCCGCGCCGAGAACCTGGAAGTCGCCGGCCGCATGTACGCCGCGCTGTTCAGCTTCGACGGCTGGCAGCTATCGGAGCTGGGTCGCGCCAGCCTCACCGACCTGCAGATCGCCACCCTGGCGGTGGCTTACATCACCCTGGCGTTCTGCGGCCTGCGCCAGTTCTACCGCAACCCGCTATGGCCGAAGACCGGCCGCAGCGAAGCCGACGGTCCGGCCACCGACCAGCCGCGCCTGGTCAAGGCCGTTCCCGGCGACTCGCCGGCGGTCAGCGTGACCGCTTCCGGCATGCTGGTCCAGCGCGCCTCCTGGACCGCCGCGCTGCCGCGCTACCTGATCCGCACCGCGATCCTGCTGCTGTTCGCGGTATCGATTCTCAAGCTCTCGGCGCAGAGCTATTCCCCGTTCCTTTATTTCCAGTTCTGAGGGACCGGCCATGACTTACACCCTACGCAAAGTCTACGTCGCATCGTTCACCGCCCTGCTGCTGGGACTCGGCGGCTGGTCGCTGAAAGGCCTCGGCGACTACCACACCCCGCCGAACACCACGCTGCTCGACGGCAAGCTGGCGCAGAGCTTCGAGCACCACTACGACGAGCAATTCCCGGTCAAGCGCCTGGGCACCAACCTCTGGGCGGCAGTGGACTACCTGCTGTTCGGCACCGGCCGGCCCGGAGTGGTCGTCGGCCGCGACGAGTGGCTGTACACCGACGAAGAGTTCCACCCGGTGGCCGACGCCCAGCGCAACATCGACGACAACCTGGCGTTGATCGCCGGCGCCCGCGATGCCCTGGCCCGCCAGGGCGTGCGCCTGGTGTTGGCCATCGTGCCGGCCAAGGCGCGGCTGTACCCGGAGCACATCGGCGAAGAACAGCCGGTCGCCCTGCACAACCGGCTCTACCAGGACTTCCATGCCCGCGCCCGCCAGGCCGGCATCGACGCCCCGGACCTGCTCGAGCCGCTGCGCGAAGGCAAGGCCCGGGATGCGGTGTTCCTGCGCACCGACACCCACTGGACGCCCTTCGGCGCGAGCCTGGTGGCCGCGCGCCTGAGCGACTACGTGCGCGCCCACGCCGCCTTGCAGAGCGAGCCGCGTCAATACGTCACCGAAATCGGCGCCAGCCGCCCGCACAAGGGCGACCTGTTGAACTTCCTGCCGCTCGACCCGCTGTTCGACGAACTGCTGCCAGCCCCCGACCAGCTGCCGCGCTACCACACCCGCGAGAAGGACGAGCAGGCGGCCAGCGCCAGCGACGACCTGTTCGCCGACACCCGGGTCCCGGTTTCGCTGGTCGGCACCAGCTACAGCGCCAATGCCAAGTGGAACTTCGACGGCGCGCTGCGCCAGGCCCTGGGCAGCGACCTGATGAACTTCGCCGAGGACGGCCACGGCCCGATCCTGCCGATGCTCAAGTTCCTGCAAAGCGAGGAATTCCGCGAGTCGCCGCCGCAGCTGGTGATCTGGGAGTTTCCCGAACGCTACCTGCCGCTGCCCAACGACCTGAGCGAGTTCGATCCGGACTGGATCGCCCAGCTCAAGTCCGCCGGCGCATCCCCTCAACGTCTGGCCGACGAATCCGTCGCTCGGCCGGAAGCTCTCCGGGCTTCGGCTCATTAATCACCCCCTTGGAGGTAAAAGGACATGAACCTGCAATTCACCCGTCGTTGGCTGGCACCGGCCTGCATCCTGATGAGCGGTCTGCTGGGCACCCAGGCCCAGGCCGGCGAAGGCGCGCTCTACGGCCCCGACGCGCCGAAGGGCTCGGCCTTCGTGCGGCTGTTCAACGCCGGCAGCCAGGAAACCAGCGCCAGCATCGGCAACGTCAAGCTGGAGGAAGTGGCACCGATGTCCAGCAGCGACTTCAGCTTCCTGCCGCCGGGCAGCTACACCGCCAAGGTCGGCTCCCAGAGCCTGCCGGTCACCCTCGCGACCGACGGTTCCTACACCCTGGTCAGCCTGCCCGGCAGCACGCCGCAGTTGGTCGAGGACCCGCAGTTCAAGAGCCGCCAGAAGGCCCTGCTGCGCCTGCAGAACCTCAGCGACCGCCCGCTCAGCCTGAAGACCGCCGACGGCAAGACCGAAGTGGTCGGCAACGTCGCGCCGAAGGACCGCGGCGAACGCGAGATCAACCCGGTCAAGGTCAGCCTGGCGCTGTTCGACGGCAGCACCAAGGTCGGCGACCTGCAACCGCTGGTCCTGCCCCGCGGCGAAGTCGTCGCCCTGTATGTCACCGGCTCAGGAAACAAACTGTCGCCTGTTTGGGTCAAACGCCCCGAACCGAGCGAATGAGAAACCGGCGCGACCCAGCATACGCAGCGGTCGCGCCCGGCACGGAAGCCCGTGCAAGAACGGAAACATCCACTTCACGTCACTCAGGAGAGCGACTCATGATCCCGGTAATTCTCTCTGGCGGCAGCGGCTCGCGCCTCTGGCCACTGTCCCGCAAGCTCTATCCCAAGCAGTTCCTGGCCCTGACCGGTAGCCATTCGCTGTTCCAGGAAACCCTGGAGCGCCTGGCCTTCGACGGCATGCACAAGCCCATCGTGGTATGCAACCAAGAGCACCGGTTCATCGTCCAGGAACAGCTCGCGGCGCTCAACCTGGCCGTGCAGAGCACCATTTTCGAGCCCTTTGGTCGGAATACCGCACCGGCCGTCGCCATTGCCGCCATGAAATTGATGGAGGAAGACCGCGACGAGCTGATGCTGGTCCTGCCCGCCGACCATGTGATCGGCGACCAGAAGGCCTTCCAGCGCTCGCTGGCCCTGGCCACCACCGCGGCGGAAAAAGGCGAGATGGTGCTGTTCGGTATCCCCGCCCTGCGCCCTGAAACCGGCTACGGCTACATCAAATGCGACAAGAGCCTGCGCGGCAACCTGCCGGATGGCGTCAGCCGCGTCGCCCAGTTCGTCGAGAAACCGGACGAAGAACGCGCCAAGCAGTTCGTCGAGTCCGGCGATTACTTCTGGAACAGCGGCATGTTCCTGTTCCGCGCCAGTCGCTTCCTCGAAGAGCTGAAGAAGCACGACGCGGACATCTACGATACCTGCCTGCTGGCCCTGGAACGCAGCAAGGGCGACGGCGACGAGGTGTTGATCGACCCTGCCACCTTCGCCTGCTGCCCTGACAACTCCATCGACTACGCCGTGATGGAAAAGACCAACCGCGCCTGCGTGGTACCGATGACCGCCAGCTGGAGCGACGTCGGCTCTTGGTCGTCGATCTGGGATGTGCTGGACAAGGACGAGAACGGCAACGTGCTCAGGGGCGACGTGGTTGCCCACGACAGCCGCAACTGCATGGTGCACGGCAACGGCAAACTGGTGACCACGCTCGGCCTGGACGACATCGTGGTGGTGGAAACCAAGGACGCCATCATGGTCGCCCACAAGGACCGCGTGCAGGACGTCAAGAAGCTGGTGAACACGCTCGACGAGCAGAAGCGTCCGGAAACCCAGAACCACTGCGCCGTGTATCGCCCCTGGGGCTCCTACGACTCGGTGGACATGGGCGGCCGCTTCCAGGTCAAGCACATCACCGTCAAGCCCGGCGCCAGCCTGTCCCTGCAGATGCACCACCACCGCGCCGAACACTGGATCGTGGTGTCCGGCACCGCCCAGGTCACCTGCAACGACAAGACCTTCCTGCTTACCGAGAACCAGTCGACCTACATTCCGATCACTGCGGTGCATCGCCTGGCCAATCCCGGCAAGATCCCGCTGGAAATCATCGAGGTGCAGTCCGGCAGCTATCTGGGTGAAGACGATATCGAACGCCTGGAAGACGTCTATGGCCGTGCCCAGGAGCAGGGTGTGCAGAGCAAGACCATCGTCGGCTGACAACGCCGGTCTTATGCCGCAGCGCAGGAACCCCCTGCGCTGCCGGCTCCTGGATACCGGCCTGCGCCGGTAAGACGGTGTCGAGCAGGACATATCCTGTCCACTCGCAGCCATGACGAGCGAAACCGCTCAGCCCCACTCGGTCCGTCACCCCGGCGCAGACCGGAGTCCAGAGTCGGCAGCGCGAGCTCTTCTGCGTTACCCACCCAGCGCCGGTACGACGCGGGTCAGGCGGGGCATCTCCTGACCATCCCTCGCCACGAAGAGCGAAACTGCACAGCCCCACTCGGTCCGCCACCCCGGCGCAGGCCGGGGCCCAGATTCGGCAACGCGGGCGTCTTCTGCGTACCCGCCCCTGAATACCGGCCAGTGTCGGTATGAAGGCATTGAGGAGGGCATTCCTGTCCATCCGCCGCCATGACGAGCGAAACCGCTCAGCCCCACTCGGTCCGTCACCCCGGCGCAGGCCGGGGCCCAGATTCGGCAACGCGGGCGTCTTCTGCGTACCCGCCTCTGAATACCGGCCAGTGTCGGTATGAAGGCATTGAGGAGGGTAATCCTGTCCATCCGCCGCCATGAAAAGCGAGACTGCACAGCCCCCACTCGGTCCGTCACCCCGGCGCAGGCCGGGGCCCAGGTTCGGCTGCACGGGGCCTCCTGTGCATTGCCCTCCCCAGCCGAATCCATCGCCCCCTCGCCTGCTGCACATGCGTTAGGATGGCCCGACTGTCCCTTTGCGAGGCCGCCATGCTCCATCGCCCTACCTCAAACGGCAGCCGGTCATGCTGATCGGCGCGCTGCTGTTCGTCACCTGGCTGATCCTGCTGGTGCGCTATCCGGGCAGGGCCCTGTCGGTGTCCTTCGCCGCCGCCTGCGGGCTCGCACTGGTGGCCAGCTGGGTGATCTGGCAGGAAAGCCGCGAGGAGCATCACCTGGCGCGGCTGGAACTGAGCCTCACCTACGATCCCGCGCTATGCCCGGCCAACCGCCCGCTGCGCATCGACCTCAAGAATGCCAGCGACAGCCCGCTGCTCGAACTGCACTGGCAGGTCGCCGCTTACCGGCCAGGCGACAGCGTCAACCTGACCGAAAACCGTTACGAAACCCCGCGCTATCGTGGTCCCGGCGAGCTGCAGCCGGGCGCGGACTGGCACGACTGCCTGCCCCTGCCGACACTACGCCCCGGCTATCGCGCCAGCACCCTGGAATTCCGCGCCGAACGCCTGCAGGGCAAGTTCGACTGATGCACGCAACACGGAAGGCAGCCTGCGCGCCATCATTCCGACCACCGGTTGCTCCCGTCCGCCAGCAGCATCACGCGGGCGGGCGGCCAAGCTGCGCCTAAGCTACTCAGGAACCCCATGCCAAGGAGCCGCGTCCCCATGCCCAGAACAGCATCGCTCGCCCTGCTGCTCGCCCTGGCCCTCGGCGGCTGCGCCACGGCACCGCCCGGCGACCGGCTGCGAGCCAGCGGGCAGATCGACCCCGTACTGCAACGCCAGGCCACCTGCCTGCTCGCGCTGAACGACGAACCCGCGCGCCGCATCGAGGGCCGCTTCGCGGTGGACTATGCGCTCGCGCCCGGCGACCGCCCGCACCATGTGCGCGTAGAATGCCGCACCGCCGATGGCCGCCTGCTGGCCAGCCAGCAAGGCATGGCCTCGACCGGCGAGGTCGACTTCGGCCTGATCGCCCTGCGCTGCCCCAGCACGATCGATGAGCGGGCCCAGGCCGAGGTATTGGCTGCCATCGAGCGCGACATGCACCAGCGCAGCGGGCCGAAGGTGACGCTTATGGAGATCTACGGGGTGCTGGTGGCAGGCGACTGGGCGCTGGCGGAAGTAGCCTTCGATCGGCTCGGCCCGACGCTGTTCGCCCTGCAGCGGGACGACGGCACCTACCGCGTGCGCAGCCATTACGCCACCGCGCGCCCCGGCCAGGCGCTGACGGCCAACGCCCACCAGCGCCTCAGCGAAGGAGCCCCCGGCTTGCCGCCGCACCTGCTCAGCTGCTACCCGCTGGCGCAATCGCGATGAAAACGGACTTCAGGAACCCCAGAACATGCTGCACACCCTCGCCGTCGCGAATTACCGCTCGATCAACACCCTGGTCCTGCCGCTGTCGCGGCTGAACGTCATTACCGGTCCGAACGGCAGCGGCAAGTCCAATCTGTACCGGGCCCTGCGCCTGCTGGCGGAAACGGCCCAGGGCGGCGTGGTCAATGCCCTGGCCCGCGAAGGCGGCCTGGAATCGACCTTCTGGGCCGGCCCCGAGCAGATTTCGCGGCGCATGCGCAACGGCGAAGTGCCCATCGAGGGCGGGCCGCGCCAATCGCCGGTACGCTTGCGCCTGGGGTTTTCCGGCGAGGACTTCGGCTATGCCATCAGCCTTGGCCTGCCCAAGCCATCGCAGTCGGCCTTCTCCCTGGACCCGGAAATCAAGCGCGAGTGCATCTGGGCCGGCGCCAGCTATCGGCCTGCCGCTTTATTGGTGGACCGCGACAACAGCATGGTGCGCCTGCGCGACGACCGCGACTGGACGGTGATTTCCCAGCACCTGCCGCTGTTCGACAGCCTGTTCGACCAGATCGGCAAAGACCCGGACTGCCCCGAGGTGTTCCAGATGCGCGAAACCATTCGCGGCTGGCGCTTCTACGATCACTTTCGCAGCGATGCCGACGCACCGGCGCGGCAGCCGCAGCTCGGCACCCGCACCCCGGTGCTGCACCATGACGGCCGCGACCTGGCGGCGGCGCTGCAGACCATTCGCGAAATCGGCGATCACCAGGCACTCGACGAGGCGATCGCCGATGCATTTCCCGGCAGTCGCCTGCGCATCGCCCAGCAGCCCGGGGGCCGTTTCGTTACCGAACTGCACCAGGAAGGCCTGCTGCGGCCGCTCTCCGCCGCCGAGCTTTCGGATGGCACCCTGCGCTACCTGTTGCTGGTGGCGGCGCTGCTCACCCCCAGGCCGCCATCGCTGATGGTGCTCAACGAGCCGGAGACCAGCCTGCACCCGGATCTTCTGCCAGCCCTCGGGCGGCTGATCGTCGGAGCCTCGCGGCATAGCCAGGTGTGGGTGGTCTCCCATGCCAGCCGGCTGATCGCCGCGCTCGAACAGCACGACGCGTGCAATTCGATCGTGCTCGACAAGCAATGGGGGCAGACCGAAGTCCTCGGCCAGGGCCCGCTCGACGGGCCGCCCTGGCGCTGGCCGGACTGATCTAGCGTGCCAGCTGCGCGCCCGGCACTGGCCGCGGTTGGCGAAACACCAGCACATTGCCCGCCATGACCAGTACCAGGCCGGCCAGCGCCGGCGGCGTCCACTGGTAGCCCTCGACGAACGCCGAGACATTCAGCGCCACCAGCGGAAACAGCACCGTGCAATACGCCGCCCGCTCCGGCCCCAGGCGCCCGACCAGGGTCAGGTAGGCGGTAAAGCCGATCACCGAACCGGGGATCGCCAGGTACAGCAGCGCACCGACGTAGCTGGGCCGCCAGTCGAAGGCGAAGGCCGTGCCCGTGGCGAGGCAATAGCCACCCAACAGCAGCGCGCCGTAGAGCATGCCCCAGGCATTGCTGCTGAGCGGCCGCACGCCGGCCTTCTGCTGCCGGCTGGAGATCAGGTTGCCGGCCGAGAAGCACAGCGTGCCGAGCAGCGCCAGGCCCAGGCCGATCAGCGTCTCGCGACTCGCCGTCTGCCCCACCACCTCCGGCCAGAACAGCAGCGCCAACCCGGCCAGCCCCAGCGCGCCTCCCGCCAGCACATTGGCGGCGATGTGCTGGCCGAAGAACAGGCGCGCGTTCAGCGCGTTCCACAGCGTCGCGGTGGAGAACACCACGGCGATCAGCCCGCTGGGGATGAACCGGCTGGCGCTGTAGAAGCAGATGAAGTTCACGCAGAACAGGCACAGCCCCTGGGCCAGGCACAGCAGGTGGGCACGCCGGTCGAGCCGCTGCAGGCGTCGGCTGAGCAGCAACCCGGCGAACAGCACCAGGGCCGCCAGGGCGAAGCGGTAAAGGATCGAGACGGTAATGGCCACCTCGCCCAGTTGCAGCTTGATGGCGATCCAGGTGGTGCCCCAGATCAGCACGGTCAACAGATACAGCGACAGGTTCATCGACAGCTCTCCAATGGCTGTCGCCAGTCTGACGCCACGACGCTCGCCGGGCTTGCACGAATTTGCGCATATCTCAGGTCGCGGCTGGCAACCCGGCCATTGCCGAAGCGTGTGGCCTGACTAGACTGAAGCACGCCCCGCTCTGGAATGCACCGCAGTCCTGGCGTTGGGAAACCTGGATGCCCAAGCCGCAAGAGAATGACAAGGTGTCGTATCGGTTCCGCTTCACCCTGCCCGTTGCCCTCGTCGCCTGCCTGCTCTGGGTCGGTGGGGTCGTTGCCGAGCCTTCGGGCCCGCAAACCGGCCCGCGGGCCCTTCCCGCCAAGCATGTGATCTTCATCGCCTCGGACTTCCAGAACGGCGGGGTGTCCGGCGTCTACCGCGGCTTCGAACGCGCCGCCAAGCTGCTGGGGTGGGAGATCGGCGCGCTGAACGGCAAGGGCGACGCGCAGCAATTGCACGATGCCCTCGCCGAGGCCATCGCCGCCCGCCCCGATGGCCTGGTGATCGGCGGCTTCGAGGCAAGCACCTATGCCGAACGGCTGGCCGAGGCCCGGCACGCCGGCATTGCCGTGGTCGGCTGGCATGCCACCGATCAACCCGGCCCCGGCGCGCTGCTGTTCACCAACATCACCACCGACCCCATCGCCGTCGCCGACGTCGCCGCCAGCCTGGTCGTTGCCAGCGGCAAGGCCGGCGTGGTGCTGCTCACCGACAGCCAGTTCTCCATCGCCACCGCCAAGACCGAACGCATGGCCGAGGTGATCCGGCGCTGCGCCGGCTGCCGGGTACTGGCCATCGAAGACGTGAAAATCTCCGAAGCCGGTCAGGCCATGCCGGTGCTGGTCGCGCGGCTGCATCAGCGCTTCGGCACAGCCTGGACCCACACCCTGGCGATCAACGACATCTACTTCGACAACATAAACGCCCCGCTGGCACGGCTGGGAAGACGGGATATCCAGCACATTTCCGCCGGCGACGGCTCCAGCAAGGCGCTTGGACGCATCCACTCGGGGCTGTCGCAGCAGGTGGCAACCGTTGCCGAACCGCTCGGCGCACAGGGCTGGCAACTGGTGGACGAACTCAACCGCGCCTTTGCCAGGCAGCCGCCCAGCGGCTTCGTCGCCACGCCTCGGCTGATCACCACCGACGTGCTGCGCAACAGCAAGACCCTGACCATCGAACTGGGCTACGACTACGAGGCGCACTACCTGCACATCTGGCGCCCCTGAGCGGCGCTGGCGGGCCCCGCGCACTTGCACGAACTTGCGCTTTTCGCCGGCCCGGGGCTGGCAAGGGCCGGGCACTGGCGTAGCATGCCGCCAGGAGGAGCGCGCCATGTCCCAGCCCGAACAACACCAGGTCTTCCAAGCCCTCAGCCGTTCCCGCGCCAGCCTGGAGCGCGCCGCCGACCTCGGCGACGGCCTGGCCGCAGCGCTCTGGCAGAACCGCCTGGACGCCCCAAGCTACAGCAACCCGGCGCATCACACCCTGACCTGCTACCTGGAAAACGGCTGGCAGACCTTCCGCCGCGACCGACCCCACCAGGGCGGCCATCCGAATGCGCTGTGCACCTTGCCCGCCGGGCAGGACTCGCAGTGGGTGGTCAACGGCCGCTTTCGCTTCCTGCACCTCTATGTCAGCCCCGAACAGTTCGCCCTCGGCGCCGTGCGCCTGCTCGACCGCGAACCGCGGGAGCTGCAACTGCGCGACGACACTTTCTTCGACGACCCGGTCCAGGCGGCGCGCTTCCATGCGCTGACCCACCTCGACTGGAGCGAGCCCGGCGAACGCCTGCTGACCAGCAGCCTGGCCCATGAGCTGCTCGATCACGCCCTGCTCAGCCAGGCCGGCCGGCGCGACGGCCTGCGCCTGAAGGGCGGCCTGGCGCCGGCGCAGCGCAAGCGATTGCGCGACTACATCGACTGTCATCTGGCCGAACCGTTGAGCCTGGGCCAGCTCGCCGGCCTAGTCGCGCAGTCCGAGTATCACTTCGCCCGCATGTTCCGCAGCAGCTTCGGCGTACCGCCGCACCGCTACGTGCTGGCCCGGCGCCTGGCCCGTGCCCGCCAGTTGCTGACGCACAGCGACCTGCCGCTCGGCGATATCGCCCTGGCCTGCGGCTTCGCCAGTGCCAGCCACTTCAGCAACCGCTTCCGCGCCGCCCACGGTGGTACGCCGGGGCAATACCGCGCCGCCCTGCGCCATTGAACCGGCGGGCTGCACAGCCGCCCCTTACCGTGCGAGAATTTCCGGCTGTTTTCTCGCTGGAAAAACCAATGCCGAGTTCACTGCCATATCGCAGCCGGTCGAACTGATGCCGCTGGATATCCATCATTTGCGCTGGCAGGACTGGGCGCTCGACTTCGACGATCGCTACTTCCAGCGCGGCCAGGTCTACGCCAAGGAAGGGCGGGTCACCCTGCTGGAAGTGGGCGATGGCGTGATTCTTGCCGAATGCCAGGGCAGCGGCAGAAATCGCTACCGGCAACGCATTTACCTGCACGCCAACGACCAGGGCTGGCAAGTGGACGGCGATTGCAGCTGCCCGGTCGACTACAACTGCAAGCATGTGGCCGCCGCCCTGCTCACCCTGGAGCGGCAACAACAGGTCGCACCGCCGCCGGAGGAGCGGCTGCTCGACGATCTGCAACCACAGCCGCTGCTCACCCTCGGCAGCCACTTCCGCGTGCACTACGACGCCCGTCGCGGGCGCATGGTCGACCAGTACCAGCACCGCGCCGCCCTGAGCTTTCTCTACGACGGACAACGTGCCTTCGGCAAACCGGCCAACGACCTGCTCAAGCCCGACGGCCCCGGCCGGGTACTGCGCATCCGCCGCCAGCCGAAGGCCGAAGAGACCTTGCGCCGCAGCCTCGGCGAATTTGGCTTCAGCGTCGCCCTGCGGCAGAGCGAGGCCCTGCGCCAGCTCGGCGGCGAGATGTACGAACAAGCCGACGATGCCGCCTGGTTGCGCTTCGTCCGCGAAGGTGTTCCGGCATTGCGCGAACGCGGCTGGCGCATCGACCAGCAGCCGGGCTTCCACTTCAACCTGGTGGAGGTGGAGGGCTGGTACGCCGAGATCGACGAGGAACCCGGACAGGACTGGTTCGACCTGGAACTGGGTATCGAAGTGGACGGCCAGCGCATCAGCCTGCTGCCGGTGATCCTCCATAGCATCCGCCACACCCCCTGGCTGCTGGCCCCGGAGGCCCTGGCCAAGCGCCGCGACGACGAACTGCTGCTGGTGCCGCTGCCCGGCGACGGCCAGGACGGCCGCCGTGTGGCGCTGCCCTTCGGCCGGCTCAAGGGCGTGCTGCACACTCTCGCCGAACTGTACTTCCGCGAGCCCGACTGGAACGAAGACCGCCTGCGCCTGAGCAAGCCGGACGCCGCCCGCCTGCTCGACCTGGAGACGGCCCTGCCGCTGCGCTGGCAGGGCGGCGAACAGTTGCGCCAGTTCGCCCAGCAGATGCGTGACCTGCCGCAACGCCCGCCGACCGCACCCACCGGCCTGCACGCCACCCTGCGCCCCTACCAGCTGGACGGCCTGGCCTGGATGCAGGCCCTGCGCGAACTCGGCTGCGGCGGCGTGCTGGCCGACGACATGGGCCTGGGCAAGACCCTGCAGACCCTCGCCCACCTTCTCGCCGAGAAGGAAGCCGGCCGTCTCGACGCCCCGGCGCTGATCGTCATGCCCACCAGCCTGATCCCCAACTGGCAGGACGAGGCGGCGCGCTTCGCCCCCGACCTGCGTGTGCTGGCCCTGCATGGCGCCAAGCGGCGCGAGGCATTCGCCCGGCTCGGCGATTACGACTTGCTACTGACCACCTACGCCCTGTTGCCGCGCGACCTCAAGGAGCTGGCCAAGCACGATTTCCACCTGCTGATCCTCGACGAAGCGCAGAACATCAAGAACAGCCGCAGCAAGGCGGCCCAGGCCGCACGCGAGCTGAGCGCCCGCCAGCGCCTGTGCCTGAGCGGCACGCCACTGGAAAACCACCTGGGCGAGCTGTGGTCACTGTTCCACTTCCTCATGCCCGGCTGGCTGGGCAACGAGAAGGCGTTCAACCGCGACTACCGCACCCCCATCGAGAAGCACGGCGACCGCAGCCGCCTGGCCCACCTCAACGACCGGGTGCGCCCGTTCCTGCTGCGCCGCACCAAGGAACAGGTGGCGCGCGAACTGCCGCCGAAGACCGAAATCATCCAGTGGGTGGAGCTGACCGAGGCCCAGCGCGACCGCTACGAGACCCTGCGCCTGGCCATGGATCGCAAGGTGCGCGAGGAGATCGACCGCCAGGGTCTCGGGCGCAGCCAGATCGTCATTCTCGAAGCCCTGCTGCGCCTGCGCCAGGCCTGTTGCGACCTGCGCTTGCTGGACCCGGACGCGCCGCTCAAGGCCGAACACTCGGCCAAGCTGAACACCCTGCTGGAAATGCTCGAAGAACTGTTCGACGAGGGCCGCCGGGTCCTGCTGTTCTCCCAGTTCACCGGCATGCTGGCGCTGATCCAGGCCGAACTGCAGCGGCGCAAGATTCCCTACGCCCTGCTCACCGGCGAGACCCGCGACCGCCGCACCCCGGTACAGGAATTCCAGGCCGGCAAGCTGCCGATCTTCCTGATCAGCCTGAAGGCCGGCGGCAGCGGCCTGAACCTCACCGCCGCCGACACCGTGATCCACTTCGACCCCTGGTGGAACCCCGCTGCCGAAGCCCAGGCCAGCGACCGCGCCTACCGCATCGGCCAGGACAAGCCGGTGTTCGTCTACAAGCTGATCGCCCGCGGCAGCGTCGAAGAAAAGATCCAGCAACTGCAGCAGCACAAGGCCGACCTCGCCCGCGACGTACTGGAAGGCGGCGCCCGTAGCGAATGGAAAATCAGCGAGGACGACATCGCCGCGCTGTTTGCGCCGCTGGCCTGACCTAGAGCGCTCTCACCAGGCCATGCTTCACAGGCGACCGACAGATCACCTGTTGGGCTTCGCTGCGCTCAACGCCAACCTACCGAAGGGGATAACGGTCGGGTTGAGATACGAAGCCCAACATGGAGCGCAAAGCGCTGCATCATTCAATTGCCGGCGAACTTGACCCAGAGCCGTTCGAATTGCTGGCCGTACTCGCCGACCAGATGGGCATCGTCGGTCACCAGGAAATTCTCTTCGTTGCCGGTGCTGGCGCTGCGGGTCCAGTTGAAGCTGCCGTTGAGCAGCCAGCGGCCATCGAACAGGGCGAACTTGTGGTGCATGTGGAACGGCCCGGCGTCGATGCGCAGCGGCACGCCCTTGCCGCGCAGCCATTGGATGTCGCTGCCTTCATCGAACTGCTTTTCGTTGTCGGTGATCACCCGCACGGCGATGCCGCGCTGGTGGCAAGCGAGGACTTCTTCGCTCAACTGGTCGTCGGAAATGGTGTACACACAGATGTCCACGCTGCGCCGGGCCTGGCGACACAGCTCGCGGACCTTGCGCCGACAGCTTTCGCCGGGGCTGAAGTGAGCGCTGGCCACACTGCGCTGTGGCGCGGAGCTGATATCCAGGGTCTTGATCACCTGCTCCAGCCATTTCAGCGTGGGCGCGGTGTTGTCGGCATTCTCGGCGATCAGCTCACGGACCAGCGCAAAGGCGCGGTTGCGCATGTAGCGCACCTGGTCCGGGCCCAGTTCGCTGCCGAGCTGGCGCAACTCGTCGCGTTCTTCGTTGCTGAGCTTGAGGTCCAGCAGGCTGTCGCGCAGTTGCTGGTCGAGGCGGTTGAAGTCCATTGCATCTCCTTGTTTGTCCCTTGGAAACCCACCGGGACACGCGCGACTGTAGGGCGAATTCATTCGCCTGAGGGAGCCGGGAAAGGCGAATGAATTCGCCCCTACGCTTGCCCCATGGTCAACCGGTTCCGCGTCATGCCGGCGTAAAGCACGCCGCAGACCGCGCCGGCGATATGGTATTCGAAGGACACCCCTTGCCGCGGCAGCAGGCCGAACAGCCAGCCGCCGTAGTAGAACAGCACCAGCACGGCCACCAGCAGGTCGAGCAGGCTGCGGCGGAACCAGGCCCTCGCCAGCAGGTAGCCCCAGAGACCGAACAGCCAGCCGCTGGCGCCGACATGAAACGCGGTGCGGCCGAACAGCCAGACCAGCAAGCCGCTGCCGAGGATGATCGCCGCGCTGGCGGAGACGAACTGGCGCACCGAGCCGAGCATGGCCAGCCAGCCGAGCACCAGCAGGCCGGGCAGGTTACTCAGCAAATGCAACCAACCGCCGTGCAGCCAGGGCGCGAAGAGGATACCGGGTAACCCCTGCAGGTGACGCGGCAACAGGCCCCAGGCGTTCAGGGCGTTGCCGCTGAGGCTGTTGAGCACCTGCAAGGCCAGCATCACCGCGGCGATGCCCAGCAGCAGGCGCAGCCGCGGCGCCAGCCAGGCGGTCACGACGGGTCGCCGTCGGGCGTCTGCCGCTGCTCCTGGCCGAGCAGGCGACCCAGGTCGTTCAGCTGGGTGGAGATGTCCTGCATGCGATTATGGGTGCGCAGGTCGATATCGATCTTCTTGTCCATTGCCCGGATCAGCGGCAGGAAGCTGTTCTCCAAGGCATGGGCCAGGCTTTCCAGCAGCGTCTGCACGGCCGGTGCCGGCTGGTTGACCACCTCGACACGGGGCGCCAGCTTCTCCAGCTTGTCCAGCCGGGCGAGCAGCTCGCTCCACGGCACCTCCGCGGGTTGCGGCAGCTCGACCGGCGGCCGGTCGAGCGCACTGCCGAGGCCGCGCACGCCTTCCACCAGGTCGTTGAGTTGGGCCACCACGCGTCCACCGACGTCCGTGTCGCTGCCGCCCATGGCCTTGTTGCGCAGGAAGTCGCGTTTGATCTGCGCCCAGCGCTCAGCTTGCTCGGCCGTCATATTGCCGCGCAGTTCGGCCAGCTTGAGCAGGTTCTCCTCGGCACCGGTGGTGAGCAGCTGCGATTCGCCTTGGTAGTGGTCGGCGATCAGCTGCAGCAACTCGGCTTCGTTCATCACCGAGGAAATCTTTTCCGCCATCTTGTTCATGTTGCGGTAGCTGCCCTGCAGCTTGAACGGCGGCTCGGTGCGGTACTGGTCGGCCTGGGCGGCGCTGGCGATGTACTGCTGGTTGACCTTGAGCACCACGTCGCGCACCTGCACCAGGCGCTCCAGGGTGGCGGTGATCTCGTTGATCTCCGCACCGCTGTAGCCGTGGGACAGCTCGTTGCTGGAGAACGGCTTGCCCTCGAGCTTGGCGATGAAGCGGTAGACGTCCGCCATGTCGCGGGTGGCCAGCGGCGCCAGCACCGGGTTGGAGGTCAGGGCGTTCTCGATGTAGCTGAGGTTGAACGCCTCCTGCATGCCGCTCAAGGTATCGCCGAGGTTATAGATATCGGCGCGGTTGGCCAGCATGTCGGGAATCTTGAAGACGTCGCCAGACTCGGTGTACGGGTTGCCGGACATGATCACGCAGAACTTGCGCCCGCGCATGTCATAGGTCTTGGTCTTGCCCTTCCACACGCCCTCGATGCGCCGGGTACCGTCGCATAGCGAGATGAACTTCTGTAGGAACTCCGGGTGGGTGTGCTGGATGTCGTCGACATACAGCATCACGTTGTTGCCCATCTCCAGCGCCAGGTTGAGCTTCTCCAGCTCCTGGCGGGCGGTGGCATCCGGCGCCTGGGCCGGGTCCAGCGAGCGGACTTCATGACCGAGCGCCGGGCCGTTGATCTTCATGAAGATCAGGCCGAGACGGTGCGCCACATATTCCATCAGGGTGGTCTTGCCGTAGCCGGGCGGCGAGATGAGCATGAGCAGGCCCATCAGGTCGGTACGCTTGTTCTCCCCGACGGTGCCCATCTGCTTGGCCAGGTTGTCGCCGATCACCCCGAGGTAGACATCGTTGATCAGCTTGTTGCGCACGAAGGAGCTGAGCGGGCGCGGCTTGAACTCAGCCAGGCGCAGGGCTTCGCGCTCGCGGGCGATGACCTCCTGGCGCAGCGCCTGGTAGCGGCGCAGGCCGGGCAGGAAGCGCTCGCGGTGCAGCCGCAGGCGGGCGAAGAAGTCGTCCACCGCCAGCACCAGGCGGCGCTCCTGGATGCGTGGGTGCTCACCCATCAGCTCGTCGACGGTGAAGCGCAGGTCGACCTCGGTGATGCGCTTGGGCAGGTCCTCGGCCAGCAGCGCCAGGGCCACGGCCTCGGGGATGTAGGCCGCCAGCTCGGCGAACTCGCCGGCATGGCAGAGGCCGTGCAACCAGTTGTCCACCAGCGCCCACTGCGCCGCCGGGCGCTCGCGCAGGCGCGCCAGGGTGCCCTGGTAGCCGTCCCAGACCCGCGCCTGTTGCAGATGGGTCTTGAGCCCGTCGAGCAGTTGCCGGGCGTACTTGCTGAAGGTGAATTCGAGGCGTTCGGCAGCCAGTTCGGCGACCAGGTACTCGGCGGCCTCGCCGAAGGCTTCGGCGGCCACCGGCAGGCTCTCGCGCTCGCTGAAGGCGGTCATGGCGGCGACGATTTCCCGCTGCAGCTGCTGCAGTCCGTCGCGGCGGCCGAACAGTTGCTGGATATGCCAGGCGCTGCGGGCGCGCTCCGGCCACTGCGCAGCGTGCTCATCGCCACGCAGGTGGCTCCAGCAGAACACCGCGATACCCCGGGGCAGCGCGCCATGGTGCAGCAGCCCGGCGCTCTCGCGCAGCGGCAGCAGCTTGGCCAGGATGGCAGCGGCATCGTGATCGTGGATGCCTTTCTCGTAGCCTTCCTTGTAGCGCGGCGCGGCGAACTCGCGCAGGGTCTTGACCAGCACCTCCGGCTGGCCGAGTTGCTGCTTGAGCAGTTCCAGGCTCAGCCCCTCGGCACCGGCTTCGGCCGCCGCCAGGGCCTGGCCGGCCAGGTACTCGGCGCGGTACAGCTGCGGCGTTTCCGACTCCAGCGACACCTGCCAGTAGTCGCGCAGCGCTTCCAGCTCGGTGCTCTGCAAGGGCTCGAGAAAGTCGGTGCCGGTCAGATGCAGGTAGAGCTGGTCGCCGCGCGGCATCAGCGTCAGGTCCAGCTCCTGGCTGTTGACGCTGAAGCGATGACGCGGACCGAGCTTGATGACGTTGCCGCCCTCTTCGAACAGCTCGGTCTTGTCGCGTAGCGCGCGTACCGCCTGGTCGCGGGCGCCCTTCAGGCGCGCCTCGACGTCGTCGGCCTTGACGCTGTCCTTCAGCTCGCGCAGGCGCTCGGCCATCTCGCGCAGCTTGAGGATCAGCGGATCGGCGGCGAAGAACGCGTTGAGTTCCTCGGCCTGGGTAAACTTGGCGGTGCGCCGGCCCAGCCCGTCGAGGATGCGCTTGGCCGCGTCGAGCACGCCCTGCGCCTTGCGCTGACGCTCGTCGAGCAGCGCCTGCTTGTGCGCCTCGAAGGTTTCCAGCAGCTCCTCGCGCTTGGCCAGGATGTCGCCGAGGAACTGCTCGTGATCGCCGAACTGGCTCTCCAGCTCCTCCAGTTGCACCAGCAGGCGCGACAGCTGCTCGTCGCAGCGCTCCGGGTCCTGGGCCATGGCCAGTGCATTGGTGATGCCCTGGCTGAACAGCTTGAACTGGGCACCGAACTGGGCCACGGTCTCCGCCGAGCCGAGACCCTTGCGGCGCTGCTCGGCACGGGCCTTGGCCTGGTTCAGGCGGGCATAGATCTCGGAAATCGACTCGACGATCTGGGTGCGCTGGGTGGCGTCGTCGATCTTCAGCGAGGCCATCAGCGAGGAGAGCATGTCCAGGTCGCCGGCCATCGCCTGCATGGCGCCCAACGGCTCGTTGAGCTGGGCCACGCTTTCAGCCTTCTGCGCCTCGCCGTCGAGCTTGCCCAGGCGCTCGGCGAACGGCTGCAGGGCCTGTGGGGCGGCGAGGAAGCGCGCGGTGCCGGCGGCTACCCGCTCGTGGGCGGCGAGCAGCTCGGCTTCCATGGCATCGATGCGCGCCACGTCGATGTAGCGGTAGTCGCGGATGGTCAGCAGTTGGCCGCGCTGGGCAGTGAGCTGGTTCAGCGCGTCGACGAAGGACTGCACTTCATCCCAGCTGTCCACCAGCAGGCCGTCGAGCAGCGTCTTCTGCCGGGTCTGCGCGGTGGCCATGGCCTGGGCCGATTGCCGGCGAATGCTCTCGACCTTCTCGAACTCGTCGAGCACCAGTTCGCCGGTGGCGGCGATTTCCCGCAGCAACGGCGCCAATCCGCCGCTCTGCGCATCGCCCAGCCAGTGGTAGGCATCGAACAGGCGGCGCACGTCCTGGCACAGCTGGCTGTAGCGCTGCACGGAAACCGCCGGCGCCTCGATTTCGCGGGATAGGTTGTAGAGATCGGACACCCCGCGCACCAGCTCGGCATTGCCGATGCGGCCGAAGAAGCTGTTCTTCGCCGGCTGGCGGGCGGCGAACTCGTCGCTGCAATAGGGCGTCTGCCAGATCTGCATCGGGTGCACGCGGGTCGGCTCGCTGCCCTCGGCGGCGAAGATGACCATGCGCCCGTCTTCCAGCCGCGCGTAGCCGTGGCCGAAGATCGGGTTCTGCAACTGGCGGTTGATCAGGTTGTAGGTAAACAGCGCGGAGCGGCCCTCTTCCGGCTGGTAGAAGATGTACAGCACGTCCTCGCCGTTGGGCGAGCGCACCGCGCGCTTGAAGCGCATGCCGTCCATCGGCTGCTCGAAGGTCTTGTATTCGCCGTTCTGCAGGTAGTAACCGCCGGGGAAGATGATCCCGTGGTCCTCCGGCAGCTGCACGCAGGCCAGGCCGATGGCGTCGATGCGCTCGACCTTGCGGGTCAGGCAGTTGAATACCAGGTAGCGCCACTGTTCCTCGCGATACGGCAACACCTTGAGCAGGATCAGGCTGCCGAGCTTGGCGAACTCGATCTGCGCGTCATCCAGTGACTGGGTCTTGTCCACCACCGGCTCGCGGTAGATGCCCAGGCCGTCCTCAGTGTTGTTCTCCACCTTGATGGTGAGGTCGCCGCCGATGGTCTCGACGAATACGGTATCGAGGATATTCAGGTGCGGATGGCGGCCGTTGACCACCATCTCGCGGCTGGTCTTCTGCCACTCGAAGTCGAACGGCGCCGGCAGCGCGATATCGCGCTCGCCGCGGTTGTCGATGTAGCGGATTTCCTTGCCGTCGGTGGAAATCGACCAGCGGAACACCCGCACGTCGCTGATGCGCTCGCCGATCTGGAAGCTGGCCAGCAGCTTGCTGTCGCGCACCATCAGTTGCAGCAGGCGGGTGTTCTTGTAATAGGTGTACAGCTCGTTGAAGTCCTGCACGAAGCTGGCATTGCCGAGGAAACTGCCTTGCAGCGGCAACGGCTCGGCCTCGTAGCCTTCTTCCTGCTCGCTGAGCCGGTACAGGGAAAACACGTCCTCGACGCGCGTCTCCTTCTTCAGGCCGAGAAAGACGTTGTAGCCGAACAGCAGGCAGTCGCCGACCTGCACGATGTCTCGGGCGATGCAGTTGTTCTCGGTGCGGATGCGCACCCGCCCGGTCACCGCCATCTGGCTGCTGCCGAACTCCTCCAGGCGCTGGGCATTCAGCCCGTCGGTGGTCTGCTTGAGGCGCTGGCCCTGCTCCAACAGGCGCTTGTGCAGCACCTCGTAGGCGCCGCCTTCGGCGACGGCCTTGTCCAGTGCGTCCTGTTCGCGGGTTTCGGCTTGAACGTCCGACATGCTGAGTCTTCCTGAATCGGGGGAACGTCTTCGACGGGGAGAAGAGAAACGGTTGGCCTGGCCGCCGAAGCAGCGGCCAGGCCTGGGCAGGGCGGCGAGCGCCACCCTGCCGGCCCGCAGAGGGTTACGTCAGCGGAATTCAGATTCCCGCGTCGACCTTGGGCTCCGGCGCCTTGCCAGTCATCAGGCGCGACAGCACGTCCTGGACCACCGGGCTCTTGCCGACCACGCCTTCGATGGCCTTGCCCACCGAGAGGGACTTGGCGAAGGAGTTGAAGAAGTCGCCTTCGCCACCGACGATCTCGATCTTCGCCTTGGACAGCGCGGCGGAAAGCACTTCGGCCTGCTCCTTGGCGATGTCCTTGTTGGCTGCGATGGCGGCCATGGCTTCCTCGAAGTTCTTCTCCAGCTGCATGCGGAATTCCTCGTGGGCGCGAGCGCTGTCGCTGAGGGCATCCAGGGCACCGAACTTCTTGCCCAGGCCTTCGGCCTCGGCGTTCAGGCGCTCCAGCAGGATCTGCGCTTCGGCAGAACCCAGGTCCTTGGTCGCCTTGGCCTTGGCCACGCCAAGCTGCTCTTCGCCGCGTGCCTGGGCAGTGAGTTTCTCTTCCAGCACCTTGGCTTCGGCCAGGCCGTCCTTCTCCTTCGCCGCGGCCTGGGCCTCGATGACACGCGCCTCGGCCAGACCTTTCTCCTGCTCGCCCTTGGCTTCGGCGATCAGGCGCTCGGCCTCGACACGCGCTTCGGCCAGACCTTCTTTCTCCTTGGCCGCCGCGGTGACTTCACGCACCTTGGCATCGGCCAGACCGGGCGCGGCGCGCTCGGCTTCGATACCCTCGGCCATTTTCTTCTTGGCCTCGGCCTGCTTGGCCGCTGCTTCCAGCTCTGCCTGGGCCAGGGTATTGATTTCCACCGCCTTGTGCTTGGAGCGGGTCTCGTCGGCTTCGGCCTGCTTGACCTGGCGCACCAGCTCCTGCTCGGCTTCGGCCTGGGCCTGCAGCACCACGACCTGCTTCATGCGCTCGGCCTCGGAGACCTCGCGAACTTCCTTGATGCGCTCTTCTTCCTGGGCCACGGTCTTCTCCACGGCGACGCGCTCGCGGATCACGGTGGCGATGTTCTTGCGCTCTTCTTCCAGCGCCTTTTCCTTCTCGATGCGCTGCAGCTCTACTTCGCGCTCGCGAGCGACCACTTCCAGGTCCTTGGCACGGGTAACCTTTTCCACCTCGATGACCACGGCACGCTGGCGGTTCTGCTGGGCAACCTCCACCTCGCGCTGGCGGTTTTCCTCGCGCACTTCGATTTCCTGTTGAGACTGGATGCGTGCCTGTTCGGCCTTCCAGCGCTCCTCTTCCTGCACCTTGATGGTCTCGGCCTGCTCGCGGGCGCGAATGGTTTCGATCTCACGCTTCTGCCGTGCCTCGGCATCGGCCTGCTGGCGCTCCAGGGCGAGGGTCGCTTCGCGGGTCTCGACGTTCTTCTTCTTGATCGCCAGCTCTTCGTTGCGCTCCAGCTCATTGGTGATGACGTTCTGCGCAGCGGTCAGCTGGGTGATCTTGCGGATACCCTCGGCGTCGAGAATGTTGCTCGGGTCGAGGGAGTTTTTGGCAGTTTGTTCCAGGTAGTCGATGGCGACGTCTTCCAGCACGTAGCCGTTGAGGTCGTTGCCGATCACTTCGACGATTCTGTCGCGGAAGTCCTGGCGGTTCTCGAACAGCTGGACGAAGTCGAATTGCTTGCCCACGGTCTTCAGCGCCTCGGAGAACTTGGCGTTGAACAGCTCGTTGACCGCCGCGCGGTCGGAAGCGCGGTCCACGCCGATGGCCTTGGCCACCTTGAGTACGTCTTCCTGGGTTTCGTTAACGCGCAGGTAGAAAGCCACGGTGATGTCGGCGCGCATGTTGTCGCGGCAGATCAGCCCGTCCTTGGCGCGGCGGTCGACTTCCAGCGTGATCAGGGAGATCTTCATGAACTCCTTGAGGTGGATGACCGGGTAGACCAGGGCGCCGGTGAAATGCACCTTGGGCGTCGACGACATGTCGTTGACGATCAGCGCGGTGCCCTGCGGGACCTTGATGTAGAACGCCTTGAACAGCGCCAGCAGACCCACGATCACCAGAATGACCAGGCCAGCCCCCATCAGGAGTGGCAGCAAAGTCGCTATATTCATCGAAATCAATCTCCTTTGATTCTGAGTGAGCCGGGATCAGACGTTCCTAAACTCATCTTCGGTAATGACCCGATAGGCGTGCTCGGCCTTCAGGTACTCCAACAGCACGACGCGATCGCCGCGCTTGAAACCACGAGCCTCATCGGCACGTACACGCAGGATCAGGCCCGCGCCACCGTCTTCGAGCACAGCCTCGCCATGGGTCAGCGTGACTTTGCCACTGCGCACCACCGCCGTCTGGCCGAGCACGCTCTTGCTGCTGGTAGCCTCGAGCTTGTGGAATAGCGGGCGCAGCGGCCGGCAGATCGCCGAGCTGATCAGCACCGCCGGCAACAGCACGGCGAATGCCACCACCACGCCCAACGGATAGCGCAGCAGACCCAGCGGGAGCTGGCTCATCACCCACAGTTCGACGAAGTAACTGAAGAACCACGCGAAGAAAAACAGCAGCGTAAGCACCAGCGTGACCGGCACGCCATTGAGGTTCAGCTTGGTCAGTAGCCCGGCCAACCCTTCGGTCTGTCCGCCCTCGGTCACTGCGTCGGCATCGACGTCCAGCAGGTCGATATCGAGCCCGCCGAGCACCACGATGAGCCAGTAGAAGACGGCCACGCACAACAGGAAACTGAACAGCGCCGTGGGAAACGACAGTGCCGTCTGCAGGAAAACTTCCATCGCGCTCACATCCCTGGATGAAGATCAGGCGAGGCCCAAAGGCCCCGCCGTTGTCGCCTGACGGATCAGGACTTGGCTTTTTCTTTCAGTCGCGCCAGTACGCTGCCGGCGCTGCTGCTGTCCGGCACGATGCCGGCAGCGCGCAGCTTGGTTTCCAGCGAGTCGTCCTGGGCGGTCGACTCGGCCAGCTCTTCGCTGGCTTCCATCTTTGCCGCACGCTCGGCCTGCTTCTGCTTGATGCGCTCCAGCGACTCGACGGCAGTCTGCAGCTTGGCCTGGGAGCCACCGTAGCGCTGGGCCACGGCCATCTGCGCCTTCTGCACGCTCTCGGTGGCCTTGACGGTGTCCACCTGCTGCTTCATGCGCTTGATGTTGCCTTCGGCCTGGGCAACCGCCTTGCGCAGCTTCGCCACGCTGGCGGCATAGCCTTCGGCCTGCTCGCGCTCGCTAGCCAGCTCGGATTCCAGAGCGGCGATCTTCTCGGCCACTTCCGTCGCCAGGGCTTCGTTGCCGGACTCGAGGGCCTTGAGCGCGTACTGTTCGTACTCGGCGATCTTCGCCTCGCCCTTGCCAACTCGCTCGCTGGCCAGCTTCTGCTTGGCCATGATTTCAGCCAAGGCTTCCTTGGATTTGCGCAGCTCCAGGTCCGCGTCGCGGATTTCCTGGTCGAGGATACGCAGCGCCTGGCTGTCCACCACCGCCTCGCCCATCTCGTTGGCACCGCCACGCAGGGCCGTCAGCATCTTGCTCCAAACATTCATGGGAAACTCCTCCGGTTAGGCACTGGCCTTGAGGAAGCCTTCGTAGGCTTCGGTGGCCTTGATCACGTTGTCAGCGAGCATCTCGATCTCGAACTGCACGTCGGCCAGGGTCGAGGACGCGCTCAGCGCGCCGAACATGGTGTAGCAGGACTGCCCGTCAAAGGTTTCCAGGCCGATGCTGGACAGCGGGAAGAGCTTGTGGGTACGAAGCACCTCTTCGTTGAACGCAGCCACATCGCTTACGTCCGCCTGCGGCCAGAGCACCGACTCGACGATGATCTGCTCGCCGAACACGGCGATGAACACAGGAAGATCCCCATACTCGCGCATCGTCACGTGCAGGCTCGACTCTGCGCCCTGCAGCAACTCGATGCTGGCCTGCCCATTGCCGAACAGCTCGGTCTCCGCCAATGCCTCGTACAGCGCGGCTGCCGTCCATATCTGCGGCATGTTCATTTCTACCTCCTTCTCCATCGAAGCCAGCTCTACGTGAGGCTGGCGCAGTTTCCGTTCAATCGCCCCGAGCGCCTGGGCATGCTCGGGGCGTATCCATACTTCCTTCTTCACCAGGCCCTGCTCACGCAGGCGCTGGCGATAGAGGCGTTGATAGTGAGCCGATGATTTGCTGTGCATGGTGGCAGATTAGTTCATCACATGTAATGCAGCAAGACTTACATGTAACAAATTCCGAATAAGTCAAAGCCAAAACGATGCGCAATGGCATCGAGCCATGATTCGAGCTGAAGGAACTATAGCGGGAGACAAAACCGGAGGGTGGAGCCGCGCATCCTTTCGCCGCGCGGATTAAACCGCAGAAGTTCCCGACAAGAGCGCCAACCCTGTCGCATTTCGGGTCATGCTAGCCAATGGCTTACAACGGGACAAAGCCGCCGGCAATGGAATAGGCTTAGCGGCCCGATCCAGCCGCGGAGCTTCCATGAGCAGCAGCAAACCCCTCGCCGGCCTCAAAGTCATCGAACTCGGCACCCTGATCGCCGGCCCGTTCGCCTCGCGCATCTGCGCGGAATTCGGCGCCGAGGTGATCAAGGTCGAATCCCCCGATGGCGGCGACCCGCTGCGCAAATGGCGCAAGCTGTACGAGGGCACCTCGCTGTGGTGGTTCGTCCAGGCCCGCAACAAGAAGTCTCTGACCCTCAACCTCAAGCACCCCGAGGGCAGAGCCATCCTGCTGAAGCTGCTAGGCGAGACGGACATCCTGATCGAGAACTTTCGCCCCGGCGTGCTGGAAAAACTCGGCCTGGGCTGGGACGTTCTGCACGAACTGAACCCCAGGCTGGTCATGGTGCGTCTTTCCGGCTTCGGCCAGAGCGGCCCGCTAAAGGATCAACCCGGCTTCGGCGCAGTGGGCGAATCCATGGGCGGGCTGCGCTACATCACCGGCTTCGAGGACCGTCCGCCGGTGCGCACCGGGATTTCCATCGGCGATTCCATCGCCGCCCTCTGGGGCGTGATCGGCGCCCTGATGGCGCTGCGGCACCGCGAAGTCGGCGGCGGAACGGGCCAGGTAGTAGACGTAGCGCTCTATGAAGCAGTATTCGCCATGATGGAATCGCTGGTGCCGGAGTTCGACGTGTTCGGCTTCGTTCGCGAGCGCACGGGCAACATCATGCCCGGCATCACGCCCTCTTCCATCCATACCAGCGCCGATGGCAAGCACATCCAGATCGGCGCCAACGGCGATGCTATATTCCGCCGCTTCATGGCCGCCATCGGTCGGACCGACCTGGCCGACGATCCGCAACTAGCCAGCAACGACGGCCGGGACGCACGCCGCGACGAACTCTATGGAGTGATCGACCGCTGGGTCGGCAGCCTGCCCCTGGAACAGGTCCTGGAAACGCTCATACGTGCCGAAGTACCGGCCAGTCGCATCTACTCCGCTGAAGACATGTTCACCGACCCGCAATTCCTTGCCCGCGAGATGCTCCTCTCCGCGAAGCTACCGGACGGCAAGCCCTTCAGGATGCCCGGCATCGTGCCCAAGCTGTCGGAGACACCCGGCAGCGCCGAGTGGATCGGACCGGAGCTGGGCCAACACAACACGGAACTGCTCGCCGGACTGGGCTACACCGCCCAACAGATCGCCGAGCTGCGCGAGCAGGGAGCCATCTAGCAAGCCCAGCTCAGGTCTTGCCGCCGAACAGCAGGAAGCTCAGCACCACAGCCACGACCAGCATCAGCCAGAGCAAACCGCGGCGATTGCTTTCGGTCGTGGCGCTCTGGAAGCGCGAGCGGCTCTGCGGATGCTCGCGCAGATAGCGCTCCACTTCGTCCTTGGCCTCCTTCAGTCCCAGGCCAGTACCTTCGCGCAGTAACTTGATCGCTTCGATCTTGCGCCCCTGCTCCAAGGCCGAGATCACCTCCAGGGGCAGTTCGGTTTGCTGCTTCATTTGCGCCTCGCGCCATGCGATTCATTTCTCCAGCGTAGCTGCAGAATTTCATGAAACGCCCGCCCGGGATCGCTGCCCAACCCATGAAGGAGGCCACATGAACAGACCGCACAGGGCGCTGCCGCCCGACGTCATCGCCGCCCTGCAACGAGGCGACACCGCGGAAGCCGCACGGCTACTGCAGGAGCATCACCCGGCGAGCGACGACGAAACCAAGCAGGCGCTGAGCGACTACCTGGAGAACAACCCGCCGATCCGCACGCGCGGAGCAGCGGTGATCGCACAAAGCGTGCGCAACGGGCTCATCTGGGCGCTGTTCATCTTCATCATGGTGATCGTCTATCTACTGATCGCCCACTGAATGAGGCGCATAAAAAAAGCCCGCGCGGTTTGCCGGCGGGCCCCTGGGTCGAACGATCAACTACTCAGAGCGGCTTGCCGCGATTGCCGTGGGCGGCGACGAACTGCTGCACAGTTTTCAAGTCGTTGGCCAGTACCGTGTAGCGTTCCTCACGCTGGAACAGGTCGGCCAGGTGCGGCGGCAGGGCCGGCACCGCGTCGATACCGGCCTTCTCCACCGCTTCCGGGAACTTGACCGGGTGCGCGGTGCCCAGGGTGACCATGGGGATGGACAGGCTGCGGCGGCACTCGCGAGCGGCACGCACGCCGATGGCGGTGTGCGGGTCGAGCAGCTCGCCGCACTCCTTGTACACCTCGGTGATGGTCTCGCAGGTCTGCTCATCATTGACCGCCAGGGAGTCGAACAGCTTGCGCGCCTCGGTCCAGCGGTCTTGCTCGACACTGAAGCCGCCGCCCTGCTTGAAGCTGTCCATCAGGTTGGCGATAGCCGTGCCGTTGCGGCCGTGCAGGTCGAACAGCAAGCGCTCGAAGTTCGACGAAACCATGATGTCCATGGACGGCGACAGGGTCGGGTGCAGGGTGTCCTTGACGTACTGGTTGCCGCTCATGAAGCGATGGAGGATGTCGTTGCGATTGGTGGCGACGATCAGCTGGCTGATCGGCAGGCCCATGTTGCGCGCCAGGTAGCCGGCGAAAATGTCGCCGAAGTTGCCGGTCGGCACTGAGAAGGCCACAGACCGCGCCGGACCACCCAGCTGCAGGGCGGCGTGGAAGTAGTAGACGATCTGGGCCATGATGCGCGCCCAGTTGATCGAGTTGACCGCCACCAGACGAGTACCCTTGAGGAAGCCCTGATCGGCAAAGCTGGCCTTGACCATCTCCTGGCAGTCGTCGAAGTTGCCTTCGATGGCGATGTTGTGGATGTTCTCGCCGAGGATGGTGGTCATCTGCCGGCGCTGCACCTCGGACACGCGGTTGTGCGGGTGCATGATGAAGATGTCGACGTGCTCGCAGGCCTTGCAGCCTTCGATGGCCGCCGAGCCGGTGTCACCGGAGGTGGCACCCATGATCACCACCCGCTCGCCGCGCTTGCTCAGCACGTGGTCGAGCAGGCGCCCCAGCAACTGCAGGGCAAAGTCCTTGAAGGCCAGAGTCGGGCCGTGGAACAGCTCCATGACCCACTCGTTGCCGTTGAGCTGACGCAGCGGCGCCACGGCGTTGTGGGCGAACACGCCACCTGAGCCGGCCGCGTAGGTTTCCTCGAGAATCTTCTTGAAGTCGGCATCGCCAATACTGCCGGCGACGAACGGGCGCATCACGCGGAAGGCCAGCTCGTGGTACGGCAGGCCAGCCCAGGAAGCGATCTCTTCCTGGGTGAAGCGCGGCAGGTTTTCCGGCACGTAGAGGCCGCCATCGCTGGCCAGGCCGGCGAGCAGTACGTCTTCGAAATTGAGGGCAGGAGCCTGGCCACGGGTGCTGATATAGCGCATTTCTTCAAACCTTCGCTTCGAGCCGCAAGCGCCGAGCGAAGCGCCGAGCGGGCCTGAGCCGCTCGCCGCCTATCGCCTCTCGCCCGCCGCTGCGGTTAATTGAGTTGTTCCACGCGGATGCGCACGACCTTGCCAACCACATCGGCCAGCGCTTCCAGGGCGGCGATGGCGTCGTCGATACGACTCTCGATCACCCGATGGGTCACGAGAATCATCGGCACCAGACCATCGTGCTCTTCCACTTCCTTCTGCATGATCGATTCGATGTTGATGCCGCGCTCGGACAGAATGGTCGCCACCTGGGCCAGCACGCCGGGATGATCCTTGGCCTGGATGCGCAGGTAGTAGGCGCTCTCGCATTCGCTGATCGAGAGGATCGGGTGGTCGGACAGCGCATCTGGCTGGAAGGCCAGGTGAGGTACACGATTGCCCGGATCGGAGGTCATCGCGCGCACCACGTCCACCAGGTCGGCAACCACCGCCGAGGCGGTCGGCTCCATGCCGGCACCGGCACCGTAATAAAGGGTCGAGCCAACCGCATCGCCGTTGACCATCACAGCGTTCATTACGCCGTTCACATTGGCGATCAGCCGATCAGCGGGAATCAGCGTCGGATGCACGCGCAACTCGATGCCGCTCGCGGTACTGCGCGCCACACCCAGGTGCTTGATGCGATAACCCAGGGCCTCGGCGTAGTTCACGTCGGCAGTGGTCAGCTTGGCGATGCCTTCGGTGTAGGCCTTGTCGAACTGCAGCGGAATGCCGAAGGCGATGGACGCCAGGATGGTCAGCTTGTGCGCGGCATCGATGCCTTCCACATCGAAAGTCGGATCGGCCTCGGCATAGCCCAGCTCCTGGGCCTCCTTCAGCACATCGCCGAAGGTGCGGCCTTTCTCGCGCATTTCGGTGAGGATGAAGTTGCCGGTGCCATTGATGATGCCGGCGACCCAGTTGATGCGATTGCCGGCCAGGCCCTCGCGGATGGCCTTGATCACCGGGATACCGCCAGCCACCGCCGCCTCGAAGGCGACGATCACGCCCTTCTCGCGGGCCTTGGCGAAGATTTCGTTGCCGTGCACGGCGATCAGCGCCTTGTTCGCAGTGACCACGTGCTTGCCGTTGTCGATAGCCTTGAGCACCAGTTCTCGGGCCAACGTATAGCCACCGATCAGCTCGACGACGATATCAATGTCGGGATTTTCCGCGACGGTGAAGATATCGGCGGTCACTGCCGTGGTGCCGATGTCGCACTTCGGGTTGGTCCGGCGCATGGCGATCTGTGCAACTTCAATACCGCGCCCGGCACGGCGGGCAATCTCCTCGGCGTTGCGTTTGAGTACGTTGAAGGCGCCGCTTCCGACGGTGCCCAACCCACAGATGCCCACTTTGACCGGTTTCACGCTGAAACTCCCATTTTCACGGCAAAAAGCGGCCGGGCATGCCCGGCCACAGAAAGAGCCGCACATTACGAAGCGGCTCCTTGTTAGTCAATCCGCCAGAACGCTCTACTTACTTGGCTTCCAGCGCGATCTTCGCCAATTGTGGCGCCGGCTGGTAGCCGGGGATCAGTTGTCCGTTGGCCAGAACGATGGCCGGCGTACCCTGCACACCGATCATCTGGCCCAGCTGGTACTGCTCGGCTACCGGGTTCTGGCATTCGGCGGCCGGAAGCTCCTGGCGCGCCTTGGCCTTGTTCATCGCGGCCTGGCGGTCGGACGAGCACCAGACGCTGACCATGGTGTTGTAGCCATGGGAACCGATGCCCTGGCGCGGAAACGCCGCGTAGCGCACCTCGACGCCGAGCCGATTGAGCTCCGCGACTTCGCTATGCAGCTTCTGGCAGTAGCCGCAATCAGTGTCGGTGAAAACGGTGATATGGGTCTTCGGGTTCTTGGGCGCGAACACCACCAGCTCGCTCTTCGGCAGCGCATTGACTTCCTTGGCGATGGAACGGCTCTCGGCCTGCTCGGTCAGGTTGACGGCATTGCCGTCGCGGAACTGGAACAGGTAGCCCTGCAGGATGAACTGACCGTCGGCACTGGCATAGAGCACCCGACCACCCTTGAGCTGGACCTGGTACAGGCCCTCCATCGGGCTTTCGGCGATCGCTTCGATGGGCAGGTCGTTTTTCAGCGACTGCAGGGAACTGCGGATGGCCTGCTCGGGGTCGGCAGCAAGGACGATGCTGCTCGCCAGGCTGAGCGCCGCGGCAGCGAAGAATCGGGGCAAATACATGGGGTCTCCTGGATCGGGCCGCAGACGGTAGAGCGGATTCCACAGCCTACCATAGATGCCCTGGCGCACATGCGCGGCGGCGCGAAAGGGTGAAATCGTCGGACCTGCGGAAGCTCAGCCACGCGGGTGATGATGAGCATGCAGCTCCTGCAGGCGTGCCTGGGCGATATGGGTGTAGATCTGGGTAGTCGACAGATCGCTATGCCCCAGCAGCATCTGCACCGAGCGCAGGTCGGCGCCATGGTTGAGCAGGTGGGTGGCGAAGGCGTGGCGTAGGGTATGCGGCGACAGCGATTTGCCAATGCCGGCAACCTGCGCCTGATGCTTGATGCGGTGCCAGAAGGTCTGCCGGGTCATCTGCTCGCCGCGCAGGCTGAGGAACAGCACATCGCTCGGCCGACCTTTCATCAGCAATGGGCGGCACTCGCGCAGATAGCGCTCGATCCAGCGCATTGCCTCCTCTCCCAGCGGCACCAGACGCTCCTTGCTACCCTTGCCGAAGGCCCGCAGCACCCCCTGGCGCAGATTGACCTGCTCCAGGGTCAGCCCCACCAGCTCGCTCACCCGCAATCCGCAGGCATAGAGCACCTCGAACATGGCTCGATCGCGCAGCCCCAGGGGATCATCCACCTCCGGCGCCCCCAGCAGCGCCTCGACGTCCCGTTCCGACAGCGACTTGGGCAACGGGCGCCCCAGCCGGGGCAACTCCACTTGCAAGGTCGGATCGGCAGCGATCAGCCCTTCGCGCAGCAGGAACCGATAGAAACCGCGCAGTCCGGACAGGAAGCGCGCCGTCGAGCGCGCCTGGTAACCGGCACTCAAGCGCCAGGCGAGATGGTCGAGAATCAGTTCGCGACCGGCAGCCGCCAGGTCGAGGCCGCGCTCCTGCAACCAGCCATTGAAATGTGCCAGATCGCTGCGATAGGCAGAGCGGGTATGGGTGGACAGCCCCTTTTCCATCCACAGCGCATCGAGAAATTGATCAATCAGGGCATGGTCGACGGCAGACATGGGAACCGGGCAGATGAAGAAGGCGGTGCTAGTCTTCCATAGCAGCTGCCCGCTGTCAGCGAAAAGGCAGGCACAGCCGCGGTTCGGTCACCCCACCGTTCGATGGGTGACAAAGGACCATGCCCACCGCATGATTGCAATTTGATATCAAAGATTATGGATTCCGCCCATGTCCCACCATTCCCGCCTCGGCCAGATACTGATCAACAAGGGCCTGATCGACCACGCCCAACTCGACCAGGCCATGCAGTTGCAGCTGACCAGCAACAAGCGACTGGGCGAAATCCTCATCGAGCAGGGCCTGCTGAGCGAACGCCAGTTGCACAAGGCCTTGAAGAAGCAGAACAACCTGCGCCTGGCCGCCACCCTGGTCGCGGCCCTGCTCAGTCCGTTCCAGATGGCCAGCGCGGACATCCAGCGTCTGCAGCCACCGAACAGCATCAGCCGCCAGGAAACTCCGCGCGGGCTGCAGCCACTCAGTGACGACGAAATGAGCGAAATCAGCGCCCAAGGACTGGACAGCGTGCTGCAAGGCCTCTTCCTGCAGGCGCAGAGCGGCGACGGCCTGGCCACCGTGGAGCAATTGGCACGCCTGGTGATGCCGGTGCTGAACAGCCTTGAGGCGCAGACCTCATTGCATGAGGTGCGCTACGACACGAGCCGGATGACTTCGCTGGTCAACCCGGATGGCTCGGTCAATGTTCGCCTACCCAGCTCGATCGGCGAATTGCGCTTCGACAACATTCGCGTCGCTGGCGCCCCCCAAGGACAAAGCTTCGGCAGCCTGACGCTGCAGGACATCGACCTTTCCCAGGCGTCATTGAAGATCAGCCTGCACTGAAGTTGGCGGCATCCGCTACTGGTCGAAGACAGCAAAACCCACAAACGAAAAAAGCAGCCAGAAGGCTGCTTTTTTCTGAAGAAAAACGGCTTAAGCCAGCTTTTCCTTGATGCGCGCTGCCTTGCCGGACAGGTCGCGCAGGTAGTACAGCTTGGCTTTGCGCACGTCACCGCGACGCTTGACGCTCAGGCTGTCGACCAGCGGGGAGTAGGTCTGGAAGGTACGCTCCACACCCACGCCATTGGAAATCTTGCGCACGGTGAACGCGCTGTTCAGGCCGCGATTGCGCTTGGCGATGACCACACCTTCAAAGGCCTGCAGACGCTGACGGTCGCCTTCCTTCACTTTCACTTGAACAATCACGGTATCGCCCGGGGCGAAGGCCGGAATTTCTTTGTTCATCTGCTCGGCTTCGAGCTGCTGAATAATCTTGTTGGTCATCTGAATGCTCCTAAGACAGACCGGCAGGCCTGCCATCGATACGTTAACTATCGTCCCGCTGGCGAAGGTATTCCGCCAACAGCTTTTGCTCTTCTCCAGAAAGCGAGCGGCTATCCAGAAGATCAGCGCGACGTTCGTAGGTCCGAGCAAGGGACTGCTGCAAACGCCAGCGCCGGATGTGTTCGTGATTGCCGCTGAGCAGCACCTCAGGAACACGTTTACCCTCGTACACCTCGGGTCGGGTGTAGTGCGGGCAGTCGAGCAGGCCGTCGGTAAACGAATCCTCCTCGGCGGAATCGGCATGCCCCAGCGCACCGGGCAGCAAGCGCGTCACCGCATCGATCAGCACCATTGCCGGCAGCTCGCCGCCGGACAGCACATAGTCGCCAATCGACCATTCTTCGTCGACGTGCGCCTCGATAAAGCGTTCGTCGATACCTTCGTAGCGCCCGGCGATGAGCACAAGAGCCTTCTCGTTCGCCAGCTCGCGCACGGCCGCCTGATTCAACTGGCGCCCCTGCGGCGAGAGGTAGATCACCTTCGCCTCTCCGCCCAGCGCCGCCTTGGCATCGGCCAGGGCCCGCTCCAGCGGCTGGATCTTCATCACCATGCCCGGACCACCGCCGAAAGGCCGGTCATCCACCGTCTGGTGGCGATCCGCGGTATAGTCGCGCGGATTGCGGCAGCTCAACTTGAGCAGACCCTGCTTCACCGCACGGCTGGTAATGCCGTAATCGCTGATGGCGGCGAACATTTCCGGGAAAATGCTGATGACCTCGACCTGCATGCTTTTCATGTCATGCAACTCAGAAGTCCGCGTCCCAGTCCACCCGCATCTCGCCGGCGTCCAGATCGACCTCGAGCACGCATTGCTGCGTATAGGGCAATAGCCGCTCGCGATCGTCCAGGCTGCCTGCGCAAGGCTTGACCACCATGACGTCATTGGCGCCGGTTTCCAGCAGATGATCGATACAGCCGAGCAACTGCTCGTCCTGATTGATCACCTTGAGGCCCACCAGTTGGTACCAGTAGAACTCGTCGTCGCTGAGCGCCGGCAACTGTTCACGGGGCACGCAAATGTCGAAACCCGCGAGAGTACGCGCCTCTTCACGGTCATCGAGACCTTTCAGCTTGGCCACCAGGACCTTGCCTTGCATGCGACCCTTGACCAGTTCAGCCTGCCGGGTTTCACCATCGCGCTTCAGCGTCCAATGGCGATAATCCAACAGGTTGTCGATCGGATCAGTGAAGGAATAGACCTTCACTTCGCCGCGAACGCCGTGTACCGATGTGATCTTACCGAGAACGACCAGGTCCTCGGCGGGAGTCGGCGTCGCGCTCATGCTGCTCAGGCAGTAGCCTTGGCAGCTTCCTTCAGCAACTGAGCAACGCGCTCAGACGGCTGGGCGCCCTGGCTCAACCAGTAAGTGGCGCGCTCCTGATTGACGGAGAGCTTCACTTCAGCACCCGAAGCGACCGGGTTGAAGAAGCCGATACGCTCAACGAAACGACCATCGCGCGCATTGCGGCTGTTGGTCACGGTCAGGTGGTAGAAGGGGCGCTTCTTGGAGCCGCCACGGGCAAGACGGATGGTTACCATGTGAACATCGTTCCTGTAGTCGGTGCTGCAAAATCTAAAGGCACACTTGGGCGCTAGGCCCGAAAGGTCGCGTATTGTACGGAGGATAACCGCAAGCTGCAAGCTCAACGCCGCCGAGCATGCAGCAGGCCGGACGAGCCAATCCTGCCAACGGGGCGAACCCGCCTGACACCGCGCCTCAGAGCTTCGGCATGCCGCCGGGCAGCATGCCGCCCATCCCGCGCATCATCTTGGCCATGCCACCCTTGGCGGTGAATTTCTTCATCATCTTCTGCATTTGCTTGTGCTGCTTGATCAACCGGCCGATGTCCTGCACCTGGGTGCCGGAGCCCATGGCGATTCGGCGCTTGCGCGAGCCGCTGATGATCTCGGGATCGCGCCGCTCCGCGGGCGTCATGGAGTTGATGATCGCCTCCATCTGCTTGAACTGCTTCTCCGCCGCGCCCTGAGCGCTGCCCATCTGCGCCAGGTTGACGCCACCAATGGACGGCAGCTTGTCCATCAGGCCACCGAGCCCACCCATGTTCTTCATCTGCTGCAGCTGGTCGCGGAAGTCTTCGAGATCGAAGCCCTTGCCCTTCTTCAGTTTCTTGGTGAGCTTCTCGGCCTTCTCGCGGTCGAGCGTCTGCTCCGCCTGCTCGATCAGGCTGAGCACGTCGCCCATGCCGAGAATGCGCGAGGCGATACGATCCGGATGGAAGGGCTCGAGCGCATCGCTCTTCTCGCCCATGCCAAGGAACTTGATCGGCTTACCGGTGATGGCGCGCACCGACAGCGCCGCACCGCCGCGCGCATCGCCGTCGACCTTGGTGAGCACCACGCCGGTCAGCGGCAGCGCCTCGTCGAAGGCCTTGGCGGTATTCGCGGCATCCTGGCCGGTCATGGCATCGACCACGAACAGCGTCTCGGCCGGCTTGACCGCAGCATGCAGCGCCTGGATCTCCCCCATCATTTCCGCGTCGACATGCAAGCGACCGGCGGTATCCAGCAGCACCACGTCAATGAACTTGAGCTTGGCCTCGCGAATAGCCGCCTCGGCGATGGCCACCGGCTTCTGGCTGATATCGGAGGGGAAAAAGGTCACGCCGATCTCGCCAGCCAGGGTTTCCAGCTGCTTGATCGCCGCCGGGCGATAGACGTCGGCGGAAACCACCATCACCGACTTCTTCTTCCTTTCCTTAAGAAAGCGCGCCAGCTTGCCAACGGTGGTGGTCTTGCCGGCGCCCTGCAGGCCCGCCATCAGCACCACCGCCGGCGGCGCAACGTTCAGCACCAAATCTTCGTTGGCCGCACCCATCAGCTGTTCGAGCTCGGCGCGGACGATCTTCACGAACACCTGCCCAGGCGTCAGGCTCTTCGAAACCTCGGTACCGACCGCGCGCTCCTTGACCTTGTTGACGAAATCCTTGACCACCGGCAGCGCCACATCGGCCTCGAGCAGCGCCATGCGCACTTCGCGCAGGGTGTCCTTGATGTTGTCCTCGCTCAGCTTGGCTTTGCCAGTGACGGTACGCAGGGTGTGCGAGAGGCGGTCGGTAAGGTTGTCGAACATAAAGAGTTTCCACGCTGGAATGCGGTAAGGGCGGAATTATAGAAGCCCCAGGGCACCCGCTGGAAGCGCGGGCTCCGCGCGACCGGGCAGATTGCTTGACCGAAGGCGCGGAGATGTCGCGAATTGCGCATCGGTTCGAATGTCCGCACGGCCCGCGCTTTCATTACCTACGGCTTTTGCGCCTCCGGGGTTTGTGCGACACTCTCGCCCTTTCGGGCTTGCCTAACAAGGATTTATGCAACCTCTGCTGCCCAGCCTCGTGGCCGCCTGCCTCTACGCCGGTGCCGCCGCCTATCAAGGCATCCGCCTGTCCCAGCGTCGCGTACCGGACAAGCGCCTGCTGGTCCTGCTCGGCATTGCCGCCCTGCTCGCCCACGGTGTGAGCCTGTTCCATCAGTTGCTGATGCCCAACGGGCTGAGCCTGAACTTCTTCAACGCCGGCAGCCTGATCGCTGCGGCAGTGATCGGCCTGACCCTGCTGGCCAGCACCCGCATACCGGTGGAGAACCTGTTGCTGCTGCTGTTTCCGCTCGGCTGCCTGACCGCACTGCTGGTGCTGTTCGCGCCGACCGGCACCATTCCGGTGATCGAAGAGGAGCCGGGCATCCTGGCCCATATCCTGCTGTCGATCCTGGCCTATGGCCTGCTCACCATTGCCATGTTCCAGTCGCTGCTGCTGCTGGTCCAGGATCACCAGCTCAAGCACAAGCACCCCACCGGCCTGATCCGCAACTTTCCGCCGCTGCAGACCATGGAAAGCCTTCTGTTCGGCTTCCTCTGGGCCGGCTGGCTGCTGCTGTCGCTGTCGCTGCTCTCCGGCTGGCTTTTCCTCGAGGACCTGTTCGCCCAGCACCTGGCGCACAAGACCCTACTCTCCAGCCTCGCCTGGCTGGTATTCGGCGTGCTGCTATGGGGGCGCCACCAGCTCGGCTGGCGCGGCCACAAGGCAATTCGCTGGACCCTGGCCGGCTTCTGCCTGCTGATGCTCGCGTACTTCGGCAGCAAGCTGGTGCGCGAATTCATCCTGCACATTTAGGCCACCGACGTGCAAAACCTACATCCTGGCTTCCTGCTTGGCCTGCTGGTCTTCCTGCTGCTGTGTTCGGCGTTCTTCTCCAGCTCCGAAACCGGCATGCTCAGCCTCAACCGCTACCGCCTGCGGCACATGGCCAAGGAGGGGCATCGCGGCGCCAAGCGCGCCAGCGCCCTGCTCAGCCGGCCCGACCGCCTGCTCGGCACCATTCTGATCGGCAACAATTTCGTCAACATCCTCGCCTCGTCGATCGCCACGGTGCTGGCCATCCAGCTCTGGGGCGAAGCGGGCATCGCCATCGCCACCATCGTGCTGACACTGGTGCTGCTGATTTTCGGCGAGATCACGCCGAAGACCCTGGCCGCGCTGAAGCCCGAGTCCGTCGCCTACCCGGCGAGCATGCTGTTGATGGCGCTGCTCAAGGTCTTCTACCCGCTGGTTCTGCTGCTCAACTGGGTGAGCAACGGCCTGCTGCGACTGTTCGGCGTCGACCCGTCGAAGAAGAGCAGCGACAGCCTGACCACCGAGGAACTGCGTAGCGTGGTGCGCGAATCCGGCCACGAGCTACCGCTGAACCGGCAGAACATGCTGCTCGGCATCCTCGACCTGGAGCGGGTCACGGTGAACGACATCATGATCCCGCGCAACGAGGCGGTCGGCATCAACCTGGAAGATGCCCTGGAAGACATCGTCACCCAGCTGCGAACCACCACTCATACTCGCCTGCCGGTGTTCCGCAACGACATCAACCAGATCGAGGGCGTGGTGCACATGCGCCAGATCGCCCGCCTGCTGTCGCATAACCAGCTGACCAAGGACAGCCTGCTGGAGGCGTGCCACGAACCCTACTTCGTGCCGGAAAGCACGCCGCTGTCGACCCAGCTGATCAACTTCCAGAAGCACAAGCGGCGCATCGGCATCGTCGTCGATGAATACGGCGAAGTGCTCGGCATCGTCACGCTGGAAGACATTCTCGAAGAGATCGTCGGCGAGTTCAGCAACCAGGACGCCCTGCGCAGCCCGGACATTCATCCGCAGGAGGACGGTACCCAGGTCATCGATGGTGCCGCCTACATTCGCGAAGTGAACAAGGCCCTCGGCTGGCAATTGCCCTGCGACGGCCCCAAGACCCTCAACGGCCTGATCACCGAAGCGCTGGAGAGCATTCCCGACAGCGGCGTCTGCCTGAAAATCGGCCGCTACCGCCTGGAAATCCTCCAGGCCACGGAAAACCGCGTGAAGAGCGTGCGTGTCTGGGAGGCGCAAACGCTCATCCCGGCGGAGCCGGACGAGACGCCGTAAGCAACTGCGCCAACCCCTGCGCCCAGACGAGGTAGCCCAAGCTGGACGGATGGTAGCCGTCCACCGCCAGGTAATCGCGCACGAACGGCAGCGCCAATGGGCAATACTGCACCTGAAGGTCCTGCGCCAGGGCACGCAGCTCGTCGTCGAGCAGGCGCCCGCGCCAGCCCAGCAGCCTGCGCAGCAGCCAGGGCAACGCGGAAAAATGCTGCAGCGGCGGCACACCACTGACCGCCACTCGCGCCCCGCGCTCGTCAAATGCCTGCACCAGGTGGCACAGGGCCCCGCGCCAGGCAGCAAGCGAACTGAGGTGGGTGCTGTCGTTGACGCCGAAGACCAGCAGGACCAGATCCGCCGGCCGCTCCAGCGCTCCTGGCAGCAGCCGCTCGACCGCCTCGGCTGCAGTGATGCCATTCTCCCCGCAGGCGCGCCAGTGCACCGGCCGCCCCAGATGTTCGGACAGTAGCGCAGCCAATCGTCCGGGAAGCGCATGCTCCAGAGAGGTGGTACCAACCCCCACCACAGTCGACTCGCCGAGCACCAGCAAGCGGAACAGCTCGCCGCCCAGCTCTACCCCGATCTCCCCGTGTCGAGGCCCGGCCGCGGGCGGCAGGCGCAGCGCCCGCCGACGGACATGCCAGGCCATCGGCAAGACCAGCGGCAGCGACAGCAAGGCAGCCGTCCACCAAGCCAGTCGGGACAAGCGCCTCACAGCTCGACGCTGACCGCCTGGGCCGCACGCGTGGCCTTGGCCCTGGCCTGCTCGACCGACTCGTCTCGCGCCAAGGCCACGCCCATGCGCCGCTGACCGGCGACTTCCGGCTTGCCGAACAGCCGCAGGGCTGTATCCGACTCACTCAACGCCGCCGCCAGATTGCCGAAGCTGACCTGGCGGGACTGGCCTTCAACGAGGATCACCGCCGAAGCCGAGGGCCCCAGCTGACGGATAGCCGGTATCGGCAAGCCGAGAATGGCCCGCGCATGCAGGGCGAACTCCGACAGGTCCTGGGAGATCAGCGTGACCAGGCCGGTGTCGTGCGGGCGTGGCGAGACTTCGCTGAACCACACCTGATCGCCCTTGACGAACAGCTCCACGCCGAACAACCCACGGCCACCCAGCGCCTCAGTCACCGCCAGCGCGATGCGCTCCGACTCGGCCAGCGCCTGTGGGCTCATCGCTTGCGGCTGCCAGGACTCATGGTAGTCGCCCTTGACCTGGCGATGGCCGACCGGGGCGCAGAAGCAGGTCCCGCCGACATGACGCACAGTCAGCAGGGTGATCTCGTAGTCGAAGTCGATAAAGCCTTCGACGATGACCCGCCCCTTGCCGGCACGCCCGCCTTCCTGGGCGTAATCCCAGGCCGCCTGCACGTCGTCCGGCCCCTTGAGCAGGCTCTGACCCTTGCCGGAGGAACTCATGATCGGCTTCACCACACAGGGAAAACCCAACGCGCTCACCGCCGCACGATAGTCCTCGACGGTATCGGCAAAGCGATACGGCGAAGTGGGCAGCCCCAGTTCTTCGGCTGCCAGGCGGCGAATGCCTTCGCGATTCATGGTCAACTGCGCGGCGCGGGCCGTGGGGATCACAGTAAAGCCCTCAGCTTCCAGTTCGGCCAGGGTGGCGGTGGCGATGGCCTCGATTTCCGGCACGATGTAGTGCGGTCGCTCCTGCTCGATCACCGCGCGCAGGGCGGCGCCGTCGAGCATGTTGACCACATGGCTGCGATGAGCCACCTGCATCGCCGGCGCGTCGGCGTAGCGGTCGACGGCAATCACCTCGACGCCCAGGCGCTGCAGTTCGATTACCACTTCCTTGCCCAGCTCGCCGGAGCCGCACAGCAGTACACGGGTCGCAGCAGGCGACAGGGGGGTTCCAATACGGGGCATGGGTTCCTCGGCAATAGACGGGCCGGACCAGGCCGGCGCAACGGGTTGGAATCTACGAGAGCAGTTGGCCCTTGGCGCGGGCGCGCTCGTGGCAGAGCGTCAGCACGGTCCGGCGCTCGGCGTCGTCCATGCGGCCCCAACGGGTGATCTCGGCCACCGTGCGTTGGCAACCGATGCAGATGTCGTCCTCGTCCAGCGCGCAAATGTGCACGCAGGGCGAGGCGACCGGCTTTGGCTCGATCACTCGTCCACCGCCAGGTCGCGGGCATAGCGCCGGGCATTGTGCACGTAGTGGGCGGCGCTCGCTTCGAGCATTTTCTTCTGCTGCTCGGTCAGCTCGCGCACCACCTTGCCGGGAGAGCCCATCACCAGCGAGCCATCGGGTATCTCCTTGCCTTCGGGAATCAGCGCGTTGGCGCCGATGATGCAATGCTTGCCGATCTTCGCCCCGTTGAGCACGACGGCGTTGATGCCGATCAGGCTGTAGTCGCCGACCGAGCAACCGTGCAGCATGACCTTGTGGCCGATGGTCACGCCCTTGCCGATGGACAGTGGATAGCCCATGTCGGTGTGCATCACGCTGCCATCCTGCACGTTGCTGTTCTCGCCGATATGGATCAGTTCGTTGTCGCCCCGCAGCACCGCGTTGAACCAGACACTGGCACCGGGCTCCAGCTTGACCTTGCCGATCAGGGTGGCGCTGGGCGCGACCCAGCTATCCGGATGGACTTCGACGCGGGCATCTCCCAGGCGATATTTCATGGCGTTGAACCTCGAACGGTCAGCTCAGTTTGATAAAGGTGTCGGGCGCGCGGTGCAGGGAGATATCGGCGTCGTAGAGCAGGTTGACCAGCTCAACCACCATGATTGCCGTCAGCCCCCAGATCTTGTAGGCGCCGAAGCGATAGCTGGGCACGTACCAGCTACGCCCCTGGTAGTCGATGCGGTGGGTAGTTTCGCGACTGTCCTCGCGGAAGAAGGCCAGCGGCACACTGAACACCGCGGCGATCTCGCCGTCGTTGGGCTGGTACTCGACGTAGTCAGGCACCAGACCGACATAGGGCGTCACCTGGATGCCGTGGCGCGACACCAGCGGGCTCAGCGGACCGATCACTTCCACCAACCCCGGCGGCAGGCCGACCTCCTCCTCCGCCTCGCGCAGCGCGGTATGGATCAGGTCGCGGTCATCGGGATCGCGGCGACCACCGGGAAAGGCGACTTCGCCGCCATGGGTGGACAGGCCACTGGCGCGCAAGGTCAGGACCAGTTCGGGTTCTTCGCTTCGGGTGATCGGTACCAGCACGGCGGCTTCGGGGAAGCGCCGATCGGTTTCCAGCTGGCGCGGAGAGTAGTCGCGCACACGTTGGAGCAGCTCGTCCAGCATCGCATTTCCGGTGTTTCGCTTTATTGCCCATCATGGCATGAATGCAGGAACGCGCCCAAGCCTTGCGTCGACATGACGCAGCTTTTGGCAGCTTTGCCTGCACTTGCCCGCCCGATTGCCGCGCGCCAAGATGAACGAATCATCCAGGGGACAGCCATGAACTATTGCAGCCAGTGCGGCAGTGCCGTAACCCAGAGCATTCCCGCCGGCGACAATCGCCTGCGCTTCGTCTGCAGCCAGTGCCAGGTGGTGCACTACCAGAATCCGCGCATCGTCGCCGGCTGCCTGCCGGTGTGGGGCGAACAGGTGCTGCTCTGTCGCCGCGCCATCGAGCCGCGCCGCGGCTACTGGACGCTGCCGGCCGGCTTCATGGAGAACGGCGAGACCCTCGCCCAGGCTGCAGCGCGGGAGACCGAGGAGGAGGCCTGCGCGCGGGTGCGCGACCTCAGCCTCTATACCCTGTTCGACCTGCCGCATATCAGCCAGGTGTACATGTTCTTCCGCGCCGAACTGGTCGACCTGAATTTCGCCGCCGGCGACGAGAGCCTGGAGGTACGGCTCTTCGACGAACGCGACATCCCCTGGTCAGAGCTGGCTTTCCCGACGGTCGGGCGTACCCTAGAATGCTTCTTCGCCGACCGGCCGAAGCAGATTTATCCGGTGCGCAACGAGCCCATCGAGGCGTTGCAGGCGTACTATAGGAACCGTTGATACTCCAACCGTACTGCAGGGTCTTGTCGCAAAATGCGCTGGTTGTTCGCTGCCCTTTGTCTGTCCTTCGCCACCCTTTCCCACGCCAATGCCTCGCCCTCCCTGGAAGACCGAAACATCGACAAGGTGCTGGTCATCAAGTCCGAGCGCAAACTGCATCTGCTGAGCCGCGGCGAAACCCTGAAGTCCTATCGCATCTCCCTGGGCAAGCGGCCGGATGGCGCCAAGCAGCGCGAGGGCGACAAGCGCACGCCGGAAGGTTTCTACTGGATCGACTGGCGCAAGAACAGCGACAAGTACAACCTGGCCATGCACATTTCCTACCCCAATGCGCGCGACCTGCAACGGGCCAGCGCGGAAGGCGTCAAGCCGGGCGGCATGATCATGATCCACGGCACCCCGCTGGATGAGGAGTATCCCGAATGGTACTTCCATACCCTCGACTGGACCGAGGGCTGCATTGCCATGAAGAACGATGACATGCGCGAGATCTGGCAACTGGTGAAGGACGGCACGTTGATCGAGATCCGCCCCTGACGCACCGCACCGGGCCAAACCCGGTGCAGGCGCCAACCGTCAGAAGGTCAGGTCGGACAGGCGCCAGACATCGAATGCCGGGGTTTCGTAGGGATGGGCCTTCTTCAGGGCCTTGACCGCATCGTGGATCAGCTCGTCGGCCACCACCAGCTCGACCTTCCACTCCGCCACCTGCTCCACCCTGCCGGTTTGCCCGAGAAACGGCTGGCTGCCTTCCAGCGGCCTGAACTGCCCCTGGCCCAGGGTCTGCCAGCAACAACTGTCGTAATGGCCGATCCGCCCGGCGCCCGCGGCGAATACCGCCTTCTTGACGGCATCCAGGTGAGTTTCCGGCACATAGAAACACAGCTTGTACATCAACGGGTCTCCGAGAACAGGCGGGACTTACAATGACAGGGTGTCAATAATATCGCGAAATAATGGCACTTTGCCCTATCACTGTAGGGCGCAATGGTTCACAACCTGACGATTGGACCCATCATTCATTGCCATGTTCGCGCTCGATGCGCAGAGCCTATGAGCCCAGCTCGCCGCGCCAGAATCGTCGCCACTTGGCCTTGTGGGATGGCGTCGGGGGACTGTGTTTGCCATCGCAATACGGCAGGCTCGTGGAGCGACCGCAGCGGCACAGCAACAGTCGCTGCGAGCGCGGCGCGGTCAGCCGCAGGCCTTCGGTGCATTCGTCGCAGCAGTCGGGGAGTCGCGGCGAGCGGCCGCAGGTGCAGAGATGCAAGGCGGCGCCGGCTTGGACTTGGCGCACCTCGGGGAGAAGGGCCGCCGACCCGGACGGGTCGACGGCGGTGTCGATCAGTCGACCCACACGCGGGCGTTGCGGAACATGCGCAGCCAGCCGGCGTCTTCGCGCCACTCGTCCGAGTGCCAGGAATTCTGCACAGCGCGGAACACGCGCTCCGGGTGCGGCATCATGATGGTCACCCGGCCGTCGCGACTGGTCAGGCCGGTGATGCCACGCGGCGAGCCGTTGGGGTTAGCCGGATAGCGTTCGGTGACCTTGCCATGGTTGTCGACGAAGCGCAGCGCCACGGTGCCGGACAGATCCGCCTCCAGCAGCGCTTCCTCGCTTTCGTACTCGGCATGGCCTTCGCCATGGGCGATGGCGATCGGCATGCGCGAACCGGCCATGCCCTGCAGGAAGATCGACGCCGATTCCTGCACCTGGACCATCGCCACGCGTGCCTCGAACTGCTCCGAGCGGTTGCGCACGAAGTGCGGCCAGTACTCGCTGCCGGGGATCAGCTCGCGCAGGTTGGACATCATCTGGCAACCGTTGCAGACGCCGAGGGCAAAGCTGTCCTTGCGCTCGAAATAGGCCTGGAACGCCTCGCGGGCACGGGCATTGAACAGCACCGACTTGGCCCAGCCCTCGCCGGCACCGAGCACGTCGCCGTAGGAGAAGCCGCCGCAGGCCACCAGGCCCTTGAACTCATTCAGATCGACGCGGCCAGCGAGGATGTCGCTCATGTGCACGTCGATGGCGGCGAAGCCGGCACGGTCGAAGGCCGCGGCCATTTCCACCTGGCCATTGACACCCTGCTCGCGCAGCACGGCCACCTGGGGACGCACACCTTTCTTGATGTAAGGCGCGGCGATATCTTCGTTGACGTCGAAACCGAGCTTGATCGACAGGCCGGGGTTGTCTTCTTCGAGAATGGCGTCGAATTCCTGGTCGGCGCAGTCGGCGTTGTCGCGCAGGCGCTGGATCTGGTAGCTGGTCTCGCTCCACTGGCGCTGCAACAGGCGACGCTCGCCACCGAACACGGCCTTGCCGTTGAAATTGATGGTCACGTGGGCACCGTTGACCGGCTGGCCGATCACCGCCACGCAGTCGCCGAGGCCGGCAGCGCTGAACTGCGCCAGCACCTCGGGCGTAACGTCCTGGCGAACCTGGATGACCGCCCCCAGCTCCTCGTTGAACAGAACCCCGGCAAAGTCCTCGGGTCCGTCGGCCAGGGCGTCGAGGAACAGGTTCAGCCCGCAATGACCGGCAAAGGCCATTTCCAGCACGGTGGTGATCAGGCCGCCATCGGAGCGGTCATGGTAGGCGAGCAACTGGCCATCGGCGTTCAGCCCCTGGATCACCGCGAAGAAGGCCTTCAGGTCCTCGGCGTCGTCGACGTCCGGCGCCTGATTGCCGAGCCGGCCGTAGGTCTGTGCCAGGATCGAGGCGCCGAGGCGGTTCTGCCCGCGGCCGAGGTCGATCAGGACCAGGTCGGTCTCGCCCTTATCCATGCGCAGTTGCGGAGTCAGGGTCTGGCGGACGTCGAGCACCGGCGCGAAACCGGAGACGATCAACGACAGCGGCGAGGTAACGCTCTTCTCGGCGCCCTCTTCCTGCCAGCGGGTCTTCATCGACATCGAGTCCTTGCCTACCGGCACGGTGATGCCCAGCGCCGGGCACAGCTCCATGCCGACCGCCTTGACGGTGTCGTACAGCCGCGCGTCTTCGCCGGGGTGACCGGCAGCGGCCATCCAGTTGGCGGAAAGCTTGATGTCGGACAGTTTGTCGATGCGCGACGCAGCCAGGTTGGTCAGCGTCTCGCCGATGGCCATGCGCCCGGAGGCCGGAGCATCGAGCAGCGCCAGCGGCGTGCGCTCACCCATCGCCATGGCTTCGCCGGTATAGACGTCGAAGCTGGTGGCAGTGACGGCACAGTCGGCCACCGGTACCTGCCAGGGGCCGACCATCTGGTCGCGAGCGACCAGGCCGGTGATGGTGCGGTCGCCGATGGTGATCAGGAAGCTCTTGCTGGCTACCGCCGGGTGGCGCAGCACGCGCTCGACCGCTTCGCCGATTTCGATGCCCCGGGCATCGAAATCGTCGCCAAGCGAGCCTTCGCGGCTGGCACTGCGATGCATGCGCGGCGCCTTGCCGAGCAGCACATTGAGCGGCATGTCCACCGGCTTGTTGCCGAAGTGGCTATCGGCAACGGTCAGGTGCGGTTCGGCGGTGGCTTCGCCAACCACCGCGAACGGGCAGCGCTCGCGCTCGCAGATAGCCCTGAAACGCTCGAAGTCGGCACTGTCGACAGACAGCACATAGCGTTCCTGGGACTCGTTGCACCAGATTTCCAGCGGTGCCATGCCCGGCTCGTCGTTGGGAATGTTGCGCAGCTCGAAGCGACCGCCGCGGCCACCGTCGTTGACCAGTTCCGGGAAGGCGTTGGACAGGCCGCCGGCGCCGACGTCGTGGATGAACTTGATCGGGTTGTGCTCGCCGAGTTGCCAGCAGCGGTCGATGACCTCCTGGCAGCGGCGTTCCATTTCCGGGTTATCGCGCTGCACCGAGGCGAAATCCAGGTCCGCCGAGCTGGTGCCGGTGGCCATCGACGAAGCCGCGCCGCCACCCAAACCGATCAGCATCGCCGGGCCGCCGAGCACGATCAGCTTGGCGCCGACGGAGATCTCGCCCTTCTGCACATGATCTTCACGGATGTTGCCCATGCCGCCGGCGAGCATGATCGGCTTGTGGTAGCCGCGCACTTCCTCGCCACGCGGGCCGTTGACCGCCTGTTCGAAGGTACGGAAGTAGCCGGTCAGTGCCGGGCGGCCGAACTCGTTGTTGAACGCCGCGCCGCCGAGCGGGCCTTCGATCATGATGTCCAGCGCGGTGACGATGCGCTCGGGCTTGCCGTAGGGTTTCTCCCACGGCTGCTCGAAGCCGGGGATGTTCAGGTTGGAGACGGTGAAACCGGTCAGGCCTGCCTTCGGCTTGGCGCCGCGCCCGGTGGCGCCTTCGTCGCGGATCTCGCCGCCGGAGCCGGTGGAGGCGCCGGGGAACGGGGCGATGGCGGTCGGGTGGTTGTGGGTTTCCACCTTCATCAGGATGTGCACCGGCTCCTGGCTGGCGCCGTACTGACGGGTTTCCGGGTTCGGGTAGAAGCGCCCGGCGACATTGCCGACGATCACCGCGGCGTTGTCCTTGTAGGCGGACAGCACGCCGTCGCGGTGCATTTCATAGGTGTTCTTGATCATGCCGAACAGGGACTTGTCCTGGCTCTCGCCGTCGATGTCCCAGCTGGCATTGAAGATCTTGTGCCGGCAGTGTTCGGAGTTGGCCTGGGCGAACATCATCAGTTCGATGTCGTGGGGGTTGCGCCCCAGCTCACCGAAGCTCTTCACCAAGTAGTCGATTTCGTCCTCGGCCAGGGCCAGACCCAGTTCGACGTTGGCCTTCTCCAGGGCGGCGCGGCCGCCGCCGAGCACGTCCACCGCGGTCAGCGGCTTGGGCTCGGCATGGCTGAACAGGCCGGCGGCTTCATCCAGGCTGCCCAGTACCAGTTGGGTCATGCGGTCGTGCAGCACGGCGGCGATCTGCCCGGCCTGGGCGTCGTCGAACTCACCGGCGACGTAGTAGGCGATGCCGCGTTCCAGGCGCTGGATCTTGCCCAGGCCGCAGTTGTGGGCGATGTCGCTGGCCTTGCTCGACCAGGGCGAGATGGTGCCGAAGCGCGGCACCACCAGGAACAGGCGTCCGCTGGGTTCCTGCACCGGCACGCTGGGGCCGTATTTCAGCAGTCGGGCGAGCACCTGCTGCTCGTCGTCGCCGAGTGCGCCAGCGACTTCGGCGAAGTGGGCGAATTCGGCGTACAGCCCAGTCACGGCGGGGACCTTGGTGGTCAATTGCGCAAGCAATTTGCCGTGGCGGAAGGCGGAGAGAGCGGGAGCGCCGCGCAGGATCAACATCGTCGGGACAGCCTCTGGGAAGGGGTGTACTGGGAGGCCGTGCATTCTAGCCTATTGCGATCCAAAGCTAGAAGCCGGAAGCGGAACGCGCCGCCGGCCGGGCGCCCGACCGGCGGCGCCTAGCAGTTTGCCGTTGCGCTGTCCAGATATGGCGCTGGTGGCCCTTTGCGTATACTGCGCCAATGTTTGCCCAACACGTGTTCCGCAAGCGCTGCGCCGCCTGGCTGCTGGCGACCGGAATCCTTCTGTTGCTCGGCGGCTGCGAAGAACCGCAGCCAACTACGCTCGAGCGCGTGCAGAAGGACGGCGTGCTGCGCGTGGTCACCCGTAACAGCCCCGCCACCTACTTCCAGGATCGCAACGGCGAAACCGGCTTCGAGTACGAACTGGTCAAGCGCTTCGCCGACGATCTGGGCGTCGAGCTGAAGATCGAAACCGCCGATCACCTCGACGACCTGTTTGCCCGCCTCGATCGCCCCGACGGCCCGGAGCTGGCCGCCGCCGGCCTGATCGCTACCGATGGACGCAAGCAACAGGCGCGGTTCTCCCGCGCCTATCTCGAAGTCAGTCCGCAGGTGATCTATCGCCATGGCCAACAGCGCCCGACCAAGGTGCAGGACCTGCTGGGCAAGCGCATCCTGGTGCTCAAGGGCAGCAGCCATGCCGAGCAGTTGAAAGAACTCAAGGCGCAGGTGCCGGAGCTGAGCTGGGAAGAATCCGATGCGGTGGAAGTGGTCGACCTGTTGCACCTGGTCGACGAAGGCCAGATCGACCTGACCCTGGTCGACTCCAACGAGCTGGCGATGAACCAGGTGTACTTCCCTAACGTGCGGGTCGCCTTCGACCTCGGCGACAGCCGCGGCCAGAGCTGGGCCGTGGCGCCGGGCGAAGACGACAGCCTGCTGCGGGAGATCGACGCCTTCCTGGCGCGGGTCAAGCAGAACGGCACCCTGCAGCGCCTCAAGGACCGCTACTACGGCCACGTCGACGTGCTCGGCTACGTCGGCGCCTACACCTTCGCCCAACACCTGCAGCAACGCCTGCCACGCTACGAACGCTTTTTCCAGCAGACCGCGCAGAGCAACGACCTGGACTGGCGCCTGCTGGCTGCCATCGGCTACCAGGAGTCGCTGTGGCAACCCAACGCCACCTCCAAGACCGGTGTGCGCGGCCTAATGATGCTGACCATGGGCACCGCCCAGGAAATGGGCGTGGCCAACCGCCTTGACCCGCGCCAGAGCATCACCGGCGGCGGCAAGTACTTCTCGCTGATCCACAGCCGCCTGAGCAAGGACATCGAGGAACCGGACCGCACCTGGTTCGCCCTCGCCGCCTACAACATCGGCATCGGCCACCTGGCCGACGCGCGCAAGCTGGCCAAGGCCGAGGGCCTCGACCCGAACAAGTGGCTGGATGTGAACAAGATGCTGCCGCGCCTGGCGCAGAAGCAGTGGTACAGCAAGACCCGCCACGGCTACGCGCGCGGCGGCGAGACCGTGCACTTCGTGCGCAACGTTCGGCGCTACTACGACATCCTCACCTGGGTGACCCAGCCGCAGCTCGAAAGCGGCCAGTTGATCGAAGCCGGGCTGCACGTGCCAGGGGTCAATCACAACAAGCCCAGCGACGACCTACCGCCGCTGTAGCCGGCGCGGTCAGCCGCGACGGGCCTTGAAGAATTCGCTGAGCACCGCCCCGCATTGCTCCGCCAGCACCCCGCCTTCCACCAGCACCCGGTGATTGAGAAAGTCCTGGGCGAAGAACTGGCCGCGGCTGATCGCCACGCCAGCCTTCGGCTCGGTGGCGCCGTAGACCACCCGCTGGATGCGCGAATGCACGATCAGCCCGGCGCACATGCTGCACGGTTCCAAGGTTACGTAGAGCGTGGTGCCCGGCAGGCGATAGTTCTGCAGCGCCGCGGCGGCGGCGCGAATGGCCACCATCTCGGCGTGGGCGCTAGGGTCGTGGCGGATGATCGGGCAGTTGAAGCCGCGCCCGACGATCTCGCCGTCGCGAACCAGTACCGCACCCACCGGCACCTCGCCCAATGCCGCCCCTTCGGCGGCCAGGGCCAGGGCCTCTGCCATGAAGCGCTCGTCCTGGCTGCGGTCGATGATCTGCACCTTTCTCATGCGTCCACCCTAGACCACCGCGATGGCGGCCATCAGGCCGGTTTCCATATGGTCGATCACATGGCAGTGGAACATCCATACGCCAGGGTTATCCGCCACCAGGGCGATCTGCGCGGTTTCGTTCTTGCCCAGCAGGTAGGTGTCGGTGAAATACGGGACGATGGCCCGGCGGTCCGACTTGAGCACCTTGAAGGTCATGCCGTGCAGGTGGATCGGGTGTTGGTACTGGGTCATGTTGCGCAGTTCGAACAGGTAATGGCCGCCGTGCTTGAGGGTGGCGATCGGCCGGTCGGCGCAGGTCTTGTCCTGGATATCCCAGGCCTGGCCGTTGATCTGCCAGAACTTGTGGGCCGCGCCCTGATCGACGTTTACCGACAAGGCGCCGACCCACTCGAAGTTGAAACGCAGCTTCTCGGCCCGTGCCAGGTCCGGCTCGGCGATCGGATTGGCCGGCAGCGCCGCCGGCCACTCACCAGGCGCCTCATTGTTCGGCCGGCTGACCAGGGTCGCCAGGCGCAGCGGCCCGTTGCGCAGGGCCAGCTCGGTGCCGGCTTGCGGCACCTTCAGAGCCAGGTCGATGCGCATGCCCGGTCCCAGCCAGTACTGCTTGCCCAGCGGGCGCGGGGCGATGGGATTGCCGTCCAGCGCGTAGATGCGCGCCTCGGCGCCCGGCACGTTGAGGCGATAGGTCAGGCTGTTGTCCAGGTTGAGCACCCGCAGCCGCACGATCTGCCCGGCCGGCAAGTCGAGGCTCGGCGCATGCACGCCGTTGACCGTCGACAGCGGGCCGACGGTACCGCCACGGGCCGCCTCGCGCGGCACGCTGAAGGCGGTATAGGCGCCCTCGGCATCCACATGCCAGTTCTTCAGGCTGAGGGTGCGCTCGTGGCGAAAGCCGCTCGGTTCCCGCTCCTCGATGATCAGCGGGCCGACCAGGCCGCGGCCAAGCTGCTCGCTGCTCGAGGTGTGCGGGTGATACCAGAAGCTGCCGGCGTCGGGAACCTGGAAGCGGTAGTCGAAATACTCGCCGGGCAACACCGGCAACTGCGAGACATAGGGCACGCCATCCATCTCCAGCGGCAGGCGAATGCCATGCCAGTGAATGGTGGTGGGCACGTCGAGTCGATTGATGAAGCGCACGCGCAGCCAGTCGCCCTGCCGGGCTCGCACCTCCCGCCCTGGCGCGCTGCCGCCGAAGGCCCAGGCGGTGGTGCGGTGGCCGGGCACCAGTTCGACCTCCAGGGGCGCGGCGATCAGTTCGTAGTCATGGCTGGCGGCGGTGGCGCGGCTCAACCAGAAGCGCGCGCCGCCCCCCCCCAGGGCAAGGACGCCGGCACCGGTAAGGCCGGCGAGAATCTGTCTGCGGCTGAACGGCATGCGCGGACTCCTGCGGAACGGGCCCGCGCGGGGGCGGGCCGGAAATTTGAGCAGGGCACGATACACGCGCTGCGGGGCATTGATAAAGCGACAACGCGCCGCAACGGCGCGCCGGTCGTCAGAGGCCCTGCAGGTGCAGCAACTGATCGACCACCTCGCGGGCATGGCGCTCGACGATCAGCGGGGTCATGTCCTCGTTGTAGTCGAGCAGACGGCCAAAAATGAATTTCCAGCGCAGCTGCACCTGCCGCAATCGCCGCTGCCGCTCGTCGCTGCCGCCGCTCTTGAGCATCGCCGCCAGCTCGGCCTGCACGCTCTTGGCCAGCACGTCGATGTCCTGGTTGAAATAGAAGTGCTGCTGCTCGGGCAAGGCCTCGATGTCGCCGATATAGGCACGGGCGGTATAGCGCATCGCCAGGTATTGCACTTTGGCCGGCAGGTCCAGCAGTTGCAGATGCTCGTCATCGAGCGGCTGTACCTGGGCCTGCTGCAGAATCTCGCCGAGCTGGTGCAGGTCTTCGAGCAGTTCACGCTGGGCCTTGCTGTACTCGAAGTTGAATTCCCACGGCAGGTCCGGCTCGCCGGGCGCATAGAGCAGGGTTTCGCGCACCTTGATCTGGAAGTTCAGCAACGCCGGCTTGATGCGCTCCAGCACTTCCCGCGCCGCCGAGGGCAACGGCCAGGCTTCCAGGGTCTTGAGGTTTTCATCGAGCTGGTCGAGGCTCGCCTCGGTGCGGGCGGCCTGCTCGGCATGGCGGCCTTCGCCGCGATGGATGAACAGGTCGGTACTGGTGCGCAGCAACAGGACCTTGGCCTGCTGCACCTGCAGCAGCGAGGCGTCCAGCGCCGCCTCGGCAAGCGCGCAGGTGCCCATGAGCAAACAGAACGCCAGCAGATGCTTGAGCGGGTTTCGCATGTGTTTCCCCTACCTTCGGCAATCGACAAAAAGCGCAGATTGTAGGGATGGCGCAGAAAGCCAGCCAGGAGATAACTAGCATTTCGCCAGTATACCGACCGAAGGTTGGGTTACCGCGCGGCGATATGCGCCACCAGCAACTGCACGCTTTCCTGGCCACGGAACTCATTAACGTCCAGCTTGTAGGCCAGCTCAGCCCAACGCACTTCCGGGTTGGGCCAGACCTCGCGGTCGATATTGAAGGCGATGCCGTCGAGCTGCAGGCGACCGCACTCGCTCTTGAGAACCAGCTTGAGGTGCCGCTCGCCGACGATGCGCTGCTGCACCAGCTGGAAGATGCCGTGGAACAGCGGTTCGGGAAAATGCTGGCCCCAGGGCCCCGCCTGGCGCAGCGCCTTGGCCAGTTCCAGATGGAATTCCTCGACGCCCAGTTGGCCGTCGGACAACAGCCGGCCGGTCAGGTCGTCCTCGCACAGTTGGCGGCGCACTTCGGCATCGAAGGCGGCGGCGAAGGCGCCGAAATGCTCCTGGGGCAGCGACAGGCCGGCGGCCATGGCGTGCCCGCCGAACTTGCTGATCAGTCCCGGGTGCCGGGCCGCCACCGCATCCAGCGCATCGCGGATATGCAGCCCCGGCACCGAGCGCGCCGAGCCTTTGAGCAAGCCTTCGCCGGCATCGGCGAAAGCGATGGCCGGGCGGTGGTAGCGCTCCTTCAGCCGCGAAGCGAGGATACCGATCACCCCCTGGTGCCAGTCCGGCTCGAACAGGCACAGGCCGAACGGCAGGCTCTCCACCGGCAGGTCCTTGAGCTGGGCCAGGGCTTCGCGCTGCATGCCCTGCTCGATGGCCTTGCGGTCCTGATTGAGCTGGTCGAGCTGTACCGCCATGTCGCGGGCCAGGGCCTCGTCCTCGCAGAGCAGACACTCGATGCCGAGGCTCATGTCGTCCAGCCGGCCGGCCGCGTTCAGCCGAGGGCCGAGAATGAAGCCGAGGTCGGTGGAGCTGATGCGGCGGTGATCGCGACCGGCCACCTCGAGAATCGCCCGCAACCCCGGCCGCGCGCGTCCGGCGCGAATGCGCGCCAGGCCCTGGTGCACCAGGATGCGGTTGTTGGCATCCAGCGGAACCACGTCGGCAACACTGCCGAGTGCCACCAGATCGAGCAGTTCGGCCAGGTTGGGCTCGGCACGGCCATCGGCGAACCAGCCCAGCGCACGCAGGCGGGCACGCAGCGCCAACAGGACATAGAAGATCACTCCGACCCCGGCGATGCACTTGCTGGGGAACCGGCACTCCGGCTGGTTCGGGTTGACGATGGCATCGGCCGCGGGCAGCTCCTGGCCGGGCAGGTGGTGGTCGGTGACCAGCACCTTGAGGCCGGCGGCCTTGGCCGCCGCCACGCCATCCACGCTGGAAATGCCATTGTCCACGGTCACCAGCAGATCGGGCTGGCGCTCCAGGGCAACGGCGACGATTTCCGGAGTCAGGCCGTAGCCATACTCGAAGCGGTTGGGTACCAGATAGTCGACATGGGCCGCGCCGAGCATGCGCAGGCCGAGCACGCCGACGGTACTGGCCGTGGCGCCGTCGGCATCGAAATCGCCGACGAACAGGATACGCTGGCGGCGCTGCAAGGCCTCGACCAGCAACTCGATGGCGGCGTCGATGCCCTTGAACTGCTGGTAGGGAATCAACCGCGCCAGGCTCTTGTCCAGCTCAGCCGCGCTGCAGACGCCACGGGCGGCGTAGAGACGGGTCAGCAGCGGCGGCAGGTCGCCCAGGTCGGGCAGGGTCTCGGGAAGCGGGCGGGGTTCGATGCGCATGGGGCCTTGGTTTCTCGGGATTCGAAGCAGGCGCGCTCAGCGTTCGCCAAGCAGCCACTCTAGCGGCACTTCGTGCTGGCCGTTCTCGTCGGTGACGAACAGCGTGCCTTCGCTGATCATCACGCTCCAGCCGATGCTGCGCGGCAAGTCGCGGGCCAGTTCGGTCAGCGTGTCGGAATCGATGGCGGCAATATTCAGGTTCTTCAGCCCCTTCACCGCATCGACCACCTTGCCCTGCCAGACCCGCAGGTTGCCGTAGGCCAGCAGGCTGACGCGCTCGGTGCGGCGCGAACACCAGGTCAGGCGCTCGGCATCCGGCTGGCCGACTTCGATCCAGTGCAGCACGCGGTCGTCGAGGCTCTTCTCCCACAGGGCCGGCTCGTCCACGTCCGACAGGCCACGGCCGAAGGCGAGCTGCTCGCCGTACCAGAGCGCATAGGCCAGCAGGCGCACCACCAGGCGTTCTTCGGTTTCCGAGGGATGCTTGGCCACAGTGAAGCGCAGGTTCTCGTAGACCCCGCGATCCAGATCGGTGAGGTTCATTTCGACTTTGTACGGCGTGGACGGCAGAGCCATTGACGGGCTTCCTGGGCGGGCGCGGAGGCGGCAGTCTACCCGGAAAGCACCCGCCCGACACCTGCGCGGCACACCGCCGGGGGTGGCGGAAAACCGTCAGGCACCGCCGTTATGCGTTTTTACTCGCTGATTTATTTCCTCTTTCTCCAAGGCAGGCACTCGCCAACGGTCGACACCGCAGCGGCGCTGGACTAGGTTCAAACAGAACCATCGCTCATCAATCCGCAGCACTCCTTCCAATCGGAGGTGGGTCGTATGGCTATGCGACGTTACCGGGCGCTCGTTTACCTGCTGCTGTGCTGGATGACCGGCCCTGCGCTGGCCGAAAACGACTGGCAAGCCCTGCAGATCTTCACCGAGGAGTTTCCTCCCTACAACTACACCGAGAGTGGCATCGCCCGCGGCATCACCGTCGATGTGCTGCTGGAGGCGGCGGAAGCCGCCGGCCTGCCGCTGGAGCGCAAGGACATCCGCTCGCTGCCCTGGGCACGCGGCTACCAGCTGGTGCAGAAGGGACCGGGGGTGATGCTCTTCGCCATGACCTACTCCGAAGCACGCAAGCCGCTGTTCAAATGGGTCGGGCCGGTCATCGCCACCCGCGTGGTGCTGATGGCGCGCAAGGCGCGGCAGATCAAGGTGAACTCTCCTGCCGATCTCGCCGCCTACCAGATCGGCGCGATCCGCGAGGACATCGGCCACCTCCTGGTACGGGGGCTGGGCATCGCCGACAAAGACCTGCAACTCTCGGCCAATGCGGTGTCCATCGCCAACATGTTGAACAAGGACCGGGTCGATCTGTGGGCCTACGACGAAGTGACGGCCACCTGGTTTCTCAAGCGCCTTGGGTTGAACAGTAGCGACTTCGAGCCGGTATACGTGCTCACCGAGGGCCAGATGTACTACGCCTTCAGCCTCGACGTCGACGATGCATCCTTGCAGCAGTTGCAGGCCGGGCTGGACAGGCTGAAACAGCAGCAGCGCTACCTGGACATCATCAACAACTACAAGTGACGCCGCCGCCGGTGGCTGGCCAACCTCGCCTCGCACTGCTAAGTTCAGGCGCGATCCCGCCATGCAAGCCGAACCATGTCCGAGAAATCCGCGCTTATCGATTCGATCCGCAACATGCTGCTGGACTGCGGCCTGTTCGACAGCCTGCAATCCGGCGAACTGCAGATTGCCGCCGGTTACTTCAGCGTCAGCAAGGTCGCCCAGGGCCAGGTCATCTTCAGCGAAGGCGATGCCGGCACCTTCATGTGCATTCTCAACAGCGGCACCGTAGCGGTGCACAAGACCAACGCCGACGAGCAAACCGTCGAGATCGCCAGGCTGCGCCCCGGCCGCGCCTTCGGCGAGATGGCGGTGCTCGACGGCGAGCGGCGCTCGGCCAGTTGCATCGCTGCCAGCGACTGCCTGCTGCTGACCCTGGCCAAGGACTCCCTGGAAAAGATGCTCAACGAGGCGCCGAAGGTGGCGGCCAAACTGATCCGCGCCATCGCCGTGTCGCTGTCCAAGCGCCTGCGCATGGCCGATGGCCGGCTGGTCAACCAGCAGGTATGAGGTCCGCGCCGCTTTCCCTGCGGCGACGCCGGGCTGGTCAAACGCCGCCGGGCGACCTACACTGCGCCACCAACTGTACAAATAACCAGTATCAGTAACCTGTCAGCATGAAGGCATATGAGGTGATGAATGGCCGTCGAAGTGGTGTACCGCAGCAGCAGAGACCCGGAGCGTTTGTTTATGGATAAGGCCGAAGCCGATCGTTACGACAAGATGCTGGAACTGGCCGAGTCGCTGTCCGGCGTATTGCAGCAGGCGGTGCCGTCGCTGAACGAGCAACAGGCCGAGGAACTGGGCATCTTCATGGCGAAGAACCGCGACGTGTTCGCCAAGGCTTTCAAGAGCAGCCCGGATGCCCTCGCCGAGCTGAACGCCGCCGAGCAGTAACCCGCCCGCTCGCTACCGCCGGTCGCCCTGGCCGGCGGCGCGACGAGCCGTCCGTTGCGCGGAGAACTTGCCCCGGAGCACCCGGTCCATTGCTCAGACCTACAGACTTGGTGCCGCGCAATGGACAGTCCCTTCCAGATGATCAGCAACGCCTTCCAGGCTCACTACTGCGTGAATTTCAGCGTCGAGCGCCCCGATGGCAGCATTGTGCTGACCCTCTCCAACGGCGAGGGTGCGGTGGTCAAGCGCTTCATCACGGCCGACCAGTGGCGCAATCCCGAGAAACTGCAGCGCTTCATCATGAGCGTGCGGTTCGGCCTGGCCATCGAGAACGGCCAGGCCTCGCCGGAGTTGCTGGCGGCGATGAACGGCGGCTACAGCGTAGCCGCCAATCCGTCCTGATCCCCGCGTTCTGACCGGAGGATCGGCCGTTCGTCGACCGATCCTCTGCCAGCATCCTATTCCGGCGCTTCCAGGGCCTGAACCAGGGCCTTGAGGAAGCGCGCCGCCTCGCCGCCGGTGACCGCCCGGTGATCGAAAGTCAGCGACAACGGCAGAATCGGGTGCACCACCACTTCCCCGCCCATCGCCACCGGTTCGTCGCGAATGCCCCCGGCACCGATGATCGCCACCTGCGGCGGCACCACCACTGGGTTGGCGTAGCGGCCGAACAGCGTGCCGAAGTTGGAGAGAGTGATGGTCGCGCCCATCATTTCCTTCGGCGGAATCGAACGGGCCTGCACGTCCACCCGCAGGCGTGCCATGCCCTGCTTGAGGTCCTCCGCGTCGCGTCCGCCGACGTTGCGCAACACGGGCACGAACAAGCCGTCCGGGGTGTCCACGGCGATGCCCAGGTCGAGCTGCTCGTGCAGCTTGATCGACAGGCCCTTGCCGTCGAACCAGGCATTGAGCACCGGCTCGACGCGGGCTGCCGCGGCAATGGCCTTGCCCAGGCGGATCAGCGGGTCGCGGGCCTTGCCCCAGCGGTGCAGGTCGGCATCGCCATAGATGGTCACCGGCACCACTTCGGCATGGGACTTGGCCATGTTGATCGCCATGCTGCGCCGCACGCCGCGCAGCTTCTCCCCACCGAACTTGTCCCGTGCACTCTGGCTCACCGCCTCCACGTCACCGCGGGTAATCAGCCCGTCGGGGCCGCTGCCGCTCAGCCCGGCCAGGTCGACGCCCATCTGCCGCGCCAGTTGTCGCACCGCCGGGGTGGCCCGTGGTGCCAGGTGCTCGCGGGTCGAAGGCGCGGCACCGACGAAGAAGCTGTCGGCCTGCGCGTCGCCACCGCCTTCGAGGCGACCGACCACGGTGCCAGCATCGGCATCGTCGCCTTCGTAAGCCAGCAACGGCTCGCCGACGTGCAGGATGTCGCCCTCGCCGCCGAAGGTCTTGGCCACCACGCCGTCGTGGGGCGCCGGGATGTCCACCAGGGCCTTGGCGGTTTCCACCGACACCAGCAGTTGGTCGGCCTTCACCGTGTCGCCGGGCTTGACGTGCCACTCGACGATCTCGGCTTCCTGCAAGCCCTCGCCCAGGTCGGGCAGTTTGAAGTATTTCATCGCGTTCTCTCCTGATTTGGCCGCCGCAGGGCCAAGCCATGTCCGAGGCTCATAGCGCCTTCGCGGGCATGGCCCGCTCCTACAGGGCCAGCGCTAGGCGTAGTTCAAGACCGTGTCGCAGGCGGCGAGGATGTCCTCGACGCCGGGCATGTACAGTTGCTCCAGGCGGTACAACGGCGGCGGAATGTCCGGCGCGGTAACCCGCTGGATCGGCGCCTGCAGGTCGAGCAGCGCGCGCTCATAGAGGCTGGCGGCAATCTCCGCACCCACCGCGCAGCTCTTCGGCGCCTCGTGCACGATCACGCAGCGGCCGGTCTTGCGCACCGAGGCTTCCAGCGTGTCCAGGTCCAGCGGCTTGACGCAGGCGACGTCGATCACCTCGGCGGCGATGCCTTGCTCTTCCAGGCGGGCGGCGGCCTGCAGGGTTTCATGCACGCTGCCGCCCCAACTGATCAGGGTCAGATCGCTGCCTTCGCGCAGGGTGAAGCAGCTGTCCAGCGGCAGGCGCTTGCCATCGTCCACCAGCGGCTGCGGATTCATCCGGTACAACCGCGTCGGTTCGAGGAACAGCACCGGATCGGGATCGTCGATGGCGGCGAGCAGCAGGCCATAGGCCCGCGCCGGCGAGGATGGAATCACCACGCGCACGCCGGGGATGTGAGCGAACATCGCCTCCGTGCTCTCGCTGTGGTGTTCCGGCGCGCGAATGCCGGCACCCATCGGCGTGCGCAGCACCATCGGGCAGGTCAACCGGCCACGGGTGCGGTTGCGCATGCGGCTGGCGTGGGACACCAGGTGCTCCATGGCCGCATAAATGAAGCCCATGAACTGGATTTCCATCACCGGCTTGAGGCCCTGGGCGGCCATGCCGACCACCAGGCCGCCAATCATGGTCTCGGCCAGCGGCGTGTCGATCACCCGCTTGAAGCCGAAGGCGTCGCGCAGGCCAAGGGTAGCGCGGAACACGCCGCCGTTGACGCCGACGTCCTCGCCGAGCACCACCACGTTCTCGTCCTCGGCCATGGCCCGGTGCAACGCCAGGTTGATGGCCTCCAGCATGCTGATCTTCTTCTGCTCACTCATGGCGTGCCTCCTCGCGACGGGCCGCCCGCTCCAGCAGCATCTCGCGCTGCTCGGCCAGCGCCGCCGGCCACTGCGCGTAGACGTAGTCCAGCGCCGCTTCGGGGGGCTGGGTGCCAAGCGCTTCGAAGGCTTCCACCGACTGCTGCACTTCGGCCTGGCACTCGGCGATCAAGGCCTGTTCGCGCCCCTCGTCCCAGACGCCCTGGCCAGCAAGAAACGCCTGCAGGCGCTTGATCGGCTCCTCCTGCCAGGCCTGCTTGACCTCCTCGGCCGGACGGTAGCGGGTGGCATCGTCGGCGGTGGTGTGGTCGCCCAGGCGATAGCTGATGCACTCCAGCAGCGCCGGGCCTTTACCGTGGCGGGCACGGTCGAGGGCGACGCGAACCCGGTCATAGACGGCCAGCATGTCGTTGCCATCCACCTGCTCGCCGTGGAAGCCGGCACCGATGGCCTTCTGCGCCAGGGTCGGCGCGCCGCACTGGATGCGCCGCGGCACCGAAATCGCCCACTGGTTGTTGTTGACCACGACCACCACCGGCAGCTGCCAGGCACCGGCGACGTTCAGCGCTTCGAGGAAGTCGCCCTTGCTGGTGGCCCCATCGCCGCAAGTGGTGACGGCGACCCGATGCTCGCCACGGATCTTGAACGCCGTGGCCACGCCGCAGGCATGCAGGGCCTGGGTGGCGATCGGCACGCAGAGCGGGAAGTCCTGCGCCACCGCCGGGTCGGCGTAGGCGCTGCCGCGCTCGTCGCCGCCCCAGTAGGCGAGAATTTCCTCCATCTTCACCCCGCGCATCAGTTGCACGGCGGTATCGCGGTAGTAGGGCACCAGCACGTCCTCAGGCTGCATCAGGCTGCCGATGGCGACACCGATTGCCTCCTGGCCGAGGGTCGGCGCGTAGGTGCCGATGCGCCCGGTGCGCTGCAGGGCCACGGCCTTCTGGTCGAACAGGCGGGTCAGCACCATTTCCCGGTAGAGGCCGGTGAGCAGGTTGAAGTCGTCCGCCCACGCCGGCAGCTCGCCGAGCAGGCGGCCATCGGGGGACAGGTAGCGGGTAAAGGGCAAATCGATCTTGCTGTGGGGCATTACGGCTACTCCTTAGCGCCTTGTGGGCGCGTCTTCTGGGCCGCCGCTTGTGGCGGACGGGTCAAGCTGGGGCGGGTCGCCGGTGGTCCGATCCGCTCCGGGGATAGCAAGGTGTCACGGGCCGTATAGCAGGCGCTCGGCCTGGGCGTCGGCCACCCGCGCCGGCGAGCGTTTGTCGGCCTGGGCATGGGCGTAGATGTCGGTCAGGCGCAGGCTGATCTTGCGTAGATGGGCGGTGATCGCCGGGAGTTCCTGGCCGCGGTGGCGCAGCGCGACGTAGATCAGGCCGCCGGCGTTGATCACGTAATCCGGTGCGTAAAGAATGCCGCGCGCCTCCAGCTCGTCGGCGATCTCGACACAGGACAATTGGTTGTTGGCCGCCCCGGCGACCGCCGAGCAGCGCAGCTTGCCGACGCTATCGGCACTGAGAATGCCCCCCAGACCACAGGGCGCAAGAATGTCGCAGGGCGTGCTCAGCAGCGCGTCGCTGGCCACCGGACGCGCCCCCAGTTGCTCCACTGCCAGTTGCACGCGGCCAGCGTCGAGGTCGCTGACCAGCAATTCGGCGCCCGCTGCGGCCAATTGCTCCGCCAGCGCATAGCCGACGTGCCCGAGGCCCTGGATGGCGATGCGCAGCCCTTCCAGATCGTCGCTGCCGAGACGCGCCTGGGCGGTGGCGCGGATTCCGGCGAACACGCCCATGGCGGTGTGCGGCGAAGGATCGCCCTCGCTGGTGGTGCTGGTGACATGGTTGGTGTGCTGGGCGATGCAGTCCATGTCGGCGCTGGAAGTGCCGCTGTCCACGGCGGTGATGTAGCGTCCATCGAGGGTTTCGATGAAGCGGCCGAACGCCTCGAACAAGGCGCCGCGATTCTCCAGGTGCGGCGGCCGGATGATCACCGCCTTGCCGCCGCCCTGGTCGAGCCCGGCCAGCGCGGCCTTGTAGCTCATGCCCTGGGCCAGGCGCACGGCGTCGCGAATGGCACTGCTCTCGTCCGGATAGGCAAGGTAGCGGCATCCTCCCAGGGCGGGGCCGAGGCGGGTGTTGTGGATGGCGATGATTGCCTTGAGGCCGGTGGCCGGGTCTTGGGCCAGATGCAACGCCTCAAGCCGGGCGGCTTCCATCATGGCGAACATGGCGGGGGCTCCCTTGCTGAATATTAAAAGCAGTATAGGCAGCAACCCCGGACGCGCCCGGCGACGACCACTGGCCGACCGCCAGCACTGGACGAAATTTGACCACCCGGCTACACCCCTAGGAAGTCCCTGTGGAGATTTCCATGAGCCCCCGCCAGGCCTGCCTCGACTGCCTTGATCGCGATCCGCCCGCCCTGCTCGAGGCCGCACTGTGGATCGCCGCCGAACACGATCCTGCGGCGAGCCCGGCGCAGTTGCTCCGCGAGTTCACCGACCTGCAGCAACGGGTCGCCGTCTGCCTGCCCGACCTGCCCGAGCGGGAGCTGGCCCAGCCGCTGCTGCGCCAGCTCAACGCGCTGGACTTCCACGAAGACGAGGGCTCCCCGCTGCGCCCGCAGGCCGCCCTGCTCCATCACGTGCTGCAACGCCGCCGGGGCCAGCCGCTGAGCCTGGCGCTGATCGCCCTGGAACTGGCCAGGCGGCTGCACATCCCGCTGGCCGGCGTGAACTTTCCCGGCCACTTCCTGCTGCGCGTACCCGGCGCCGACCACCTGCTCGACCCCTGCGGCGGTCGGCGCCTGTATACCCGCGACTGCCGCGAGTTGCTGGCGCGCCAGTTCGGCCCGCGGGCGGAACTCGACGCCGGCCACCTGCACACCTGCGACGCCCGCGCCATGCTGCTGCGTCTGTCGCGCAACCTGCGCCACCTGCATCTGCAGGCCGGCGATGCGCTGGCCGCGCTGAAAGATGCCGAGCGCGTCCTGCATCTCGGCCCGCCGACCGGCGCCGACCACCTGGCCCGCGCCGATATCTATCGCGAACTGGACTGCCCCCAGGCCGAGCGCTATGACCTGCAGCGCGCCCTGCTGCTCAGCGACGACGCGGCGCAGCGCCTGCAGCTGACCCAGCGTCTGCACCGGCTGGCCCGGGCACCGGCCCTGCATTGAACAGGCAGCCCGCCGTCGGGCATGCTGCCGCCTCCCCTCGCCCACGGAAACCGCCCCTATGCCAGCCTGGCGCCAGATCAGCCTATGGATGGATCGCCTCGACGAAGCGCTCGAACCGAGACCGGCCTTGCATGGGTCGCTCGACGTCGACGTGGCCATTATCGGCGCCGGCTACACCGGCCTGTGGACCGCCTACTACCTGAAGCGCCAGGCCCCCGAGTTGCGCATCGCCATTCTCGAAGCCGAAACCGCCGGTTTCGGCGCCAGCGGACGCAACGGTGGCTGGCTGATGGGCAACCTGCTCGGCGAGGACCGTCTCCTCGCCGGCCTGCCGGCGGCGCAACGCCGCGCCGGCTTCGACCTGCTGCACAGCATTCCCGATGAGGTGGCCGAGGTCCTGGCCCGCGAAAGCATCGACTGCGATTACCGCAAGGGCGGTGTGCTCTATTGCGCGGCGCGCTACCCGGAGCAGGAGGCCCGCCTGCGGGCCTGGCTGGACGCGTTGCATGGCGAAGGGCTGAGCGAACATGACTACCGCTGGCTGGCGCCTGCCGAGCTGAGCGAACAGCTACGCATCGCTGGCGCCCTCGGCGCCATTTACAGCCCGCACTGCGCGACCATCCAGCCGGCCAGACTGGTGCGAGGCCTGGCCCGCGCGGTCGAGCGACTCGGCGTGCAGCTGTTCGAGCGCAGCCGGGTCAGCGACTGGCAACCCGGCCGGGTGCGGACCTGCCACGGGGAAGTCCACGCCCACTGGGTGGTGCCGGCGGTGGAAGGCTACGCTGCCGAGCTGCGGCCGCTGCATCGCTACCAATTGCCAGTGCAGAGCCTGCTGGTGGCCACCGAACCAATGCCGGCGGACGTGTGGGCTGAAATCGGCCTGGAGCACGGCCAGGCCTTCAGCGAATTCAGCCGCCAGGTGACCTACGGCCAACGCAGCGCCGACGACCGCCTGATCTTCGGCGCCCGCGGCGGCTACCGCTTCGGCGGCCGGCTGCGCCAGGATTTCAACCTGAGCGCCGATGAGATCGGCCTGCGCCGCCATCTGTTTGGCGAGCTGTTTCCGCTCTTGCGGAACGCGCCCATCAGCCACGCCTGGGGCGGCAACCTGGGCATGGCGCGACGCTTCCAGCCGCACATGCTGATCGACCGCACGCAGCGCGTCGCCCTCTCCGGCGGCTACGGCGGCGAAGGCGTCGGCGCCAGCAACCTCGGCGGACGCACCCTGGCGGCGTTGATCCTCGAACAGGACAGCGCCCTGACCCGCCAGCCCTGGGTGATCCAGGACCGCCCGCTGCGCAGCCTGCGTGCCTGGGAACCCGAGCCCCTGCGCTGGCTGGCCTACGGCGCGATCATGCGCGGCTTCGTACATGAGGACCGGGTGCTCGCCGATCCTCACAGCCCGCCCTGGCGGCGCCGATTGGCGCAGAAATTGGCGGATGGACTGGAAGGATTGATGGGGCCTTGAGCCAGGACATGCAGACTCCCGGCATCGGCACTGCCTGCCCCTGGGTACCGGCCTACGCCGGCACGACGAGGTTTTCTCATCTGCAACGAATGACCCAGGCCCCGCCCATGCCGACCGACTGCGCTACTCCCTCACACTCGTCTCCCCGGCGCAGGTCGGGGCCCAGGCGCGTGGGCTCCAGGCATCGGCGCTGCCTGCCCCTGGGTACCGGCCTGCGCCGGCACGACGAGAACTTCTCATCTGCAGCGGATGATCCAGGCCCGCCCATGCCGACCGACTGCGCTACTCCCTCACACCCGTCTCCCCGGCGCAGGTCGGGGCCCAGGCGCGCGGAATCAAGTCATCGGCGCTGCCTGCCCCTGGATACCGGCCTGCGCCGGTAGGACGAGGTATTTTCATCTGCAGCGGATGATCCAGGCCCCGCCCATGCAAAACGCTGCACTACTCCCTCAAACCGTCTCCCCCGCGAAGGCCGGAGCCCAGGCGCGCGGACTCCAGGCATCGGCACTGCCGGCACGACGAGGTTTTCTCATCTGCAACGAATGACCCAGGCCCCGCCCATGCCGACCGACTGCGCTAGTCTCCACACCCGTCTCCCCGGCGCAGGTCGGGGCCCAGGCGCGTGGGCTCCAGGCATCGGCACTGCCTGCCCCTGGGTACCGGCCTGCGCCGGTAGGACGAGGTATTTTCATCTGCAGCGGATGATCCAGGCCCCGCCCATGCAGAACGCTTGCACTACTCCCACAAGCCCGTCTCCCCGTCGAAAGCCGGGGCCCAGGCGCGCGGAGGTCGGGCGTCAGCCAGCCAGTCCCCCACATAAGGCTAGAAGGCCCCGTGCCGCCCCTGCCCAGCCTTGAAGCGCTGTGCACCGGCCAGGGTTTCGCCCGTTTCGATCACCCCCAGGCCGCCGCGGAATTCGTTGAGCAGAGCCTGTTGCAACGGCAACTCCCATTGCCGATAGGCGCTCGCCCGGTCGGCGAGCATGCAGCGCTGCGGGAACTCGGCTATCTGCCGGGCCAGCTCTTCAGCCACGGCACGGGCCTGGCCCCTGTCCGCCACGCGGTTGGCCAGGCCCATCTGCAACGCTTCGTCTGCCTGTACCGGACGGCCGGTGAGAATCAAGTCCAATGCCCGCCCTTGCCCGACGATGCGCGGCAGACGCACGGTGCCGCCGTCGATCAGCGGTACGCCGAAGCGCCGGCAAAACACCCCGAGCACGGCGTCCTCGGCCATCACCCGCAGATCGGCGAGCAGCGCCAGCTCCAGGCCACCAGCCACCGCGTAGCCTTCGATGGCGGCGATCAGCGGCTTGCTGAGCAGCAGGCGGCTCGGCCCCATGGGGCCGTCGCCATCCAGCGCCAGTCGATTGCGACGCCTGCCATCCTCGGCCACCGCCGCCAGGTCGGCACCGGCACAAAAGTTACCGCCGGCGCCGGTCAGTATCGCCACCCGCGCCTCGTCGTCCGCCTCGAAGGCACGCAAGGCCGCGGACAGGGCGTCGGCGGTGGGCCGATCGACCGCATTGCGCACCTGCGGGCGATCAATGATCACCGTGGTGACCGGGCCGTTTTTCTCGATGATGACGCTCATGTCTCCCTCCCGCGCTGAAGTCCTGGTAGGGGCGAATTCATTCACCCGAGGGCTGTCTAGCAGCCCCCGGATGGGCCGCCAGTGGACTGCCTGGCGAATAAATTCCCCCCTACAAATGAAAAGGCCGGCATCGCTGCCGGCCTTTCACCTTAAGACCCTGACGCCCGGAAGCCAGCCCGCTGGCCGATTCCCCCGCCAATCTGTCCGATCAGAGGGCGTACTTCTGCAGGTTCGCCATCATTTCCTTGAGCGCTTCGAGGTTGTCTGCCGGGTGCACGGCGTTGTCGAAGTCGCAGATGCGCTGCCAGTTGGCCGCCACGTCTTCCGGGCTGAAGCCCTCGCGCGGGTCGAAGCCGACACCCAGGCTGCGCTCCCAGCGGGTCTTGCCGACCCAGCCGCCGCCGACTTCGAACAGCCCGGAGGTCTCCTGGCATTCGGCGCTGGCGAGGTACACCACCAATGGGCTGACCAGCTCGGGCTTGAGCTGCTCGAACATCTGCGGCGGCATCAGCCCTTCGGTCATGCGGGTACCGCCGGTGGGGGCGATGGCGTTGACCAGAATGTTGTTCTTGCGCCCTTCGATGGCGAGGGTACGGGTCAGGCCGTAGAGACCGAGCTTGGCCATGCCGTAGTTGCTCTGGCCGAAGTTGCCGTAGATGCCGGAGGTGGACGAGGTGAAGATCACCCGGCCGTAGTTCTGCTCGCGCAGATGCGGCCAGGCGGCGCGGGTGACCTTGTAGGAGCCCTCGACGTGAACCTGGTAGACCAGCTCCCAGTCGGCATCTTCCATCTTGTGGAAGGTCTTGTCGCGCAGGATGCCGGCGTTGTTCACCAGCACGTCGACGCGGCCGAAGTGATCCAGCGTGGCCTGCACGATCTTCTCGCCGTCGGTCACCGAGTCGTGGTTGGCCACGGCCGTGCCGCCGGCTTCGCGAATCTCGGCGACCACGCGGTCGGCAGCGGAGGCGTTGGCGCCCTCGCCATGGGTGCTGCCGCCCAGGTCGTTGACCACCACCCTGGCGCCATGCTTGGCGAACAGCAGCGCGTGGGCGCGACCGAGACCGCCGCCGGCACCGGTGACGACGACGACTTTATCTTCGAAACGAATGGCTTCACTCATGGGCAGGCTCCTGAACGGGTTCGGCAATGCACCGAGTGTCGGTCAGTCACCGGCCCGTCACAATCAAGCGACCGGCGCTGAATGGTGCGCGATAAGGCGTGGGGATGATCAGGCCGGCCGGATCAGGCTCAGGTGGTTGTACAGGTGCAGCACATGGGCCTGGGCATAGGCCTCATGATCGAGCGCACCGTAGGCGAAGTGTGGCTGCAGGTCGCCGGTATGGCCGGCGAAGCGCTCCAGGGCCGCTTGCAGGCGCTGCAGGGCGGCCTCCTGGGTGGCCGGCTCGACCAGCGCGGGCGCTCCTGGGATCGGCTCGCCCAACGGGTGCCGCATCGCGCCGCGGGCACTGAACAGGGCGAACGCCGCCGGGCCGACGCTGTGGCGGAACCAGGCGGGCTTCAGCTGGGGATAGCCATCCAGCGAGAACTCGATGCTCTGCGCGCAATGGTTGAACACTTCCGCCGGGCTCCACCCCTGCACGCTGGCCAGCGGCCGTCCCGCCAGACCGGCCAGGACCTGCCGCGCCCCGTCCAGGCTGACCGCGGCCGGCGCCGTGCCGCCGGGCAGGGCCCAGAAACCGCCGGCAACGATCGCGACGCCGCCGAGGGCGGCGCCTTGCAGCACGGTTCGTCTACGCATGAGCGGCGCTCCTTGACTCTCGAAACTCCAGATAGTGGACCAACACCTGTTGAGGTGCCTCGGTCTGCGGATAGTGGCCGATGCCGTCGAGCAGCACGCAATCGGGATTGGGGATCAGCTCGCGATAGCGCGCCACCATATGGGCGCCGGAGATCGGGTCGACCGCGCCGTCGATCACCCGCAGCGGCACGCCGCCGCGCTGCATGGCCGCCACCCAGCGGTCACGCTGCACGCGTCGCTCGGGCATGTAGCGGATCAGCCGGTGCATGATCGCCGGACCATCGCGCTGGGCGACCAGGCTCCAGAAGGCGTCCAGCTCGTCCGCGCTGGGCTGGCTGTTCGGTCCGAAGATCTTGGCGAAGCTCTCGGCCAGCCTGGCCCGCGAGAACAGTCGGCCGAACAGAGGCCCGAGCGGGCTGAGCAGCAGCTTCTGCACCAGCACCGGGCGATGGGTTTCCGGAAACAGCCCGCCGTTGAGGAAGACGCAACTGGCCAGCCGGAAGCGCCCTTCGTGATGGCGCGCCAGCAGTTCCTGAGCGACGCTGTCGCCGTAGTCGTGGGCCAGCACGTGTACCGGGCCGTCGATCCTGAGCTCCGCCAGCAGCGCCTGTTGCAGGTCGGCCTGCTCCAGCAGGCTGTATTCATGGCCGCGCGGCTTGGCCGAGTCGCCGAAGCCGAGCATGTCGCAGGCGATCACCCGGTAGCGCTCGGCCAGCGGCGCCCACAGATAGTGCCAATCCCAGCTGGCGGTGGGAAAGCCATGGATCAGCAACAACGGCTCGCCCTGCCCGGTCATCCAGTAGCGAATGCGCTGAGCTTTGAAGGTGAAGTCGCGGCCCCGGGCACGCCAGTCGCCCAGGGGGATGCCGACCGCGCTCAACGGCGGTAACCCGGGTCTTGCTGGTCCAGCTTGCGCAGCAGCGCCGGCCAGGCCAGTTGCCCGCCCATGCCCTGGGCGCTGCGAGTCACCCCGGCGACCATCGCCTTGGCCCCGGCCAGGATCGGCTGCGGGATCGGGATCAGCTCGGCGCCGCCGCTCTGGGCCATGACCTGGATGTCGCAGGTGCGCTGGAAGATGAACATCATCAGGAAGGCGTCCTGGATGCTGTTGGCACAGGTCATCAGACCATGATTGCGCAACACCATGAAGTTGGTCTCGCCGAGGTCGGCCTGCAGGCGGGCCTTTTCCTCGTGGTTCAACGCCACGCCTTCGTAGTCGTGGTAGCTGAGGCTGGAGAGCACGAACAGCGACTGCTGGCTGATCGGCAAAATGCCCTGCTTCTGCGCGCTGACGGCAACGCCGGACGCGGTATGGGTATGCAGCACACAGGCAACGTCGTGGCGCACCTCGTGCACCGCGCTGTGAATGGTGTAGCCGGCCGGATTGATCTCGTAGGGGCTATCCATCAGCTTGTTGCCGGCCTGGTCGACCTTCACCAGGCTGGAGGCGGTGATCTCATGGAACATCAGCCCGTAGGGGTTGATCAGGAAGTCCTCGGTGCCTGGCACCTTGGCGGAGATATGGGTGAAGATCAGGTCGTCCCAGCCGTGCATCGCCACTAGGCGATAGCAGGCGGCGAGGTCGACGCGGGTCTGCCATTCGGCGGCACTGACCTGGTCCTGGACATCCAGCGGGGGCAACGCATGGGCGATCGACACGGCAACTTCCTCGACTGTTGTTGTGGATGGAGTCGAGTCTAGCGGCGCCTGGCGGGAGCGGAAGTCGCCTTGGCAGCCAGGATGGTGGCCGTGCGGGTCAGCCCGAGGTGGCCCGGGCCAGTCATTGCACGCGGGCGCAGCGCGGGCATGGCCCGCGACTACAGAAAGGCTCGGTCGAGCAGCGGCCAGTCGCGCTGGGCCTGGGCATCCTCGGCCAGCAGGCAGAAGCCATCGAACTCGAACCCCGGCGCCACGGTGCAACCGACCAGGCTGTAGGCGCCCAACGCCCGTGCAGCTTGCCAGGCATGCGCTGGCACCGCGCGCTGTGGCAGGCAATCGGTGGCGAACGGGCCGAGCAGTTCCCGCCGCACCGAGGCCGGCGAGTCGCCGATCAGCAGTTCCAGCGGCTCGCCTTCGTAGAAGTGCCACAGCTCGTCGGCATCGATGCGATGCCAGCGGCTGATCGCCCCGGCCGGCAGCAGGAAGACGATCGCCGACGAGCAGGCGCGCCCGCCCGGCAGACGCTCGGCGGACTCGAACAGGCGACGGTAGTAACCGCCCTCCGGATGGGCGATCAGTTGCAGCTCGCGGATCAGCTCGGCGGCGCGCGGGTGCATCAGGCGCTCAAGGCCGCGGCGAACTCGGCCAGCCAGGGCTCGGCGTCGGTTTCCGGGGTGACCGTTTCGCTGGCATCCAGGCGCAGCATCGCCACGACTTCGCGAATGCCCAGCTCGACATACAGCTCGCGCACCTGCTCGCCGCCGGCGCAGAAGGTGTCGCCATAACTGGAGTCCCCCAATGCAATCACCCCGCCAGGCAAGCCATGCCAGGCCGGCAGGTGATCGCGAATGGCGTAGTACAGCGGTTGCAGGTTGTCCGGCAGCTCGCCCATGCCGGTGGTGGAGGTCACCGCCAGGAAGGCTTCGGGGGCGAACGCCAACACATCGTCCAGTTGTGCGCGGGGATCGTGCCAGGCTTGATGCCCGGCGGCGGCGAGGACCCGCTCGGCATGCCGGGCGACTTCCTCGGCGGTGCCATAGACCGAACCCGAGAGAATGGCAACTTTCATGCATGACTCCGCAGCAGTGGCAAAAACGCCTCGCATTATGCCGCAACCGTCTGGCTCGGGGGGCGGAACAGCGACGCTGGTCGCAAAAGCGGCACGATCGTCTAACAACGGGTCTTTTCCGCTGTCAGACTTCCCTGCCTTTCACCTACCCGTTTACCGAGCGCAGCGATGATGGAAGATCCGCTTCTCACCAAGGACGAACTGGCCTTTATCCGCCAGATGCAGCAGGAGACCACCCAGGCCGCTCGCCTCGGCGTGCCGAGCTTTCGCATCGACGGCGGCACCCAGGCCAATGCCGCGCTCACTCGACTGGCGGCCCAGGCCAACCTGAGCCTGGAAGCCAACCTCGATGGCCAGCGCATCAGCTTTCCGCTGCACTTGGTCGAGGACGAATTCCACGCCCTGCACCTGGAACTGGGCGCGCCCGGCATCTTCGAAACCGGCCCGGTGCTGCGCTCCTGGCGCCTGCCGATCGAGCAGCCGCTGACCCTGCTGGAAGAAGACGGCACGCCCAGCCCACTGCGCGTGCACGAGCTTTCCCCCACCGGCTTGCTGGTGGAGGTACGCGGGCAGAAACCGCCGCCCAAGCACTTCCTGTTCTGGTTGCCGATACCGGGGCAGGAGTCCCTGCCGCTGCGCGGCACCCTGGTGCGCAAGACCGGCGCGAAGCTGCTCGCCTACCGCCTGGAAATGTGCCACCACAGCCATAGCGAGCGCCTGCGCCAGTTCATCTTCGAACAGCACCGCAAGCTGCACCCGCGCCTGCACTACACCACCGACCTGGCCTGAACCCCCGCCCGGGTCGGCGGCCTCGTCGATCGTTCGAGGCCGTCATCGGGATGCGCTGGCAAAATTCCGCGAATCCGGAATAATCCTTGCCTGTTTTTTCCCGCAGCCCACCACCCCGGCGCTGCGCGATGCGGGCCTGCCTATCCGGCTGGCCCGCCTGGCTTACGGAGATTGACCATGTCCCCTGTCACCCTCATGGTGGCGCGCCGCGTCGCCCCTGGGCGCTACCACGATTTCACCGCCTGGCTGCGCGAGGGCGAGCAGCTCGCCGCCCAATTCCCCGGCTACCTCGGCTCCGGCGTGCTGGCACCGCCGCCAGACGACAATGAATTCCAGATCGTCTTCCGCTTCGCCGACGAATTCTGCCTCGGCGCCTGGGAGCACTCCGCGTTGCGCCACGCCTGGCTGCAACGCGGCAACGGGCTGTTCGCCGAACCCCAGGAAAAGCGCGCCTTGGGCCTGGACGCCTGGTTCGGCAGCAGCGAACAGCGGCCACCGCGCTGGAAGCAGAGCGTCGCCATCTGGCTGGCATTCTTCCCGGTATCCCTGGCCTTCAACCTGCTGTTCGGCGGCGCCATGGACAGCTGGCCGTTGCCGCTGCGCGTGCTGCTCAGCACCCTGGCGCTGACACCACTGATGACCTACCTGTTCATTCCCTGTTCCACCCGCCTGCTGGCGCCGTGGCTGCAGGGTCGGCCGGCGCGCCAGTGAGCCTTGCGGTTGTGCCACGGCAGCGCCTGCGCTACCTTCAGCCAGGCGCCGGGCTTCGTGGCCGACGCCCCCATTCCCAGCCTTAGAGCGGCACCGACGCTTTTCGCCCATGCCCGAATCCCCCGCCCCGATCCTGATCACCGGTGCCGGCCGCCGCGTCGGCCTGCACTGTGCCGAACGCCTGCTCGACGACGGCCACCGGCTGATCGTCAGCTATCGCAGCGAGCGCGAAGGCCTCGTGCGCCTGCGCGAGCGCGGTGCGCTGACCCTGGCGGCGGACTTTTCCAGCGAGGCGGGCATTCTCGCCTTCGTTGCCGACCTGAAACGCCATACCGACAGCCTGCGCGCGGTGGTGCACAACGCCTCGGACTGGCTCAGCGAAAGCCCCGGCCGTGAAGCCGAGGTGTTCCAGCAACTGTTCACCGTGCACATGCTGGCGCCCTACCTGATCAACCTGCACTGCGAAGCGCTGCTGCGGCGTTCGCCGTGCGCCGATATCGTGCACATCGGCGACGACGTGACCCGCAAGGGCAGCGCGAAACACATCGCCTACAGCGCCAGCAAGGCCGGCCTGGACAACCTCACGCTGTCCTTCGCCGCGCGCTTCGCCCCCCATGTCAAAGTGAACGGCATCGCCCCGGCGCTGGTGCTGTTCCACGAACACGACGATCCCGAGTACCGCGCCAGGACGCTGGCCAAATCCGCCCTCGGCATCGAACCCGGCGCCGAGGTGGTCTACCAGAGCCTGCGCTACCTGCTGGACAACCCCTACGTGACCGGCACCACCCTGACCGTCAACGGCGGCCGCCATCTCAAATGAGTCGCCGCGAGGACCCTACCATGCATCCCGAAATGCCAGAGCACTACCGCGAGATCCTCCTCGGCCTCGGCGAAGACCCCGAGCGAGAAGGCTTGCGCGACACGCCCAAGCGCGCCGCCAAGGCCATGCAGTACCTCTGCCATGGCTATCAGCAGAGCCTCGACGAGATCGTCAACGGCGCGCTGTTCGCCTCAGATAACGACGAAATGGTGATGGTCAAGGACGTCGAGCTCTATTCGCTGTGCGAACACCACCTGCTGCCCTTCATCGGCAAGGCCCACGTCGCCTACCTGCCGACCGGCAAGGTGCTGGGGCTGTCCAAGGTGGCGCGCATCGTCGACATGTACGCGCGGCGCCTGCAGATCCAGGAGAACCTGACCCGGCAGATCGCCGAGGCCATCCAGCAGGTGACCAATGCCGCCGGCGTCGCGGTGGTCATCGAGGCACAGCACATGTGCATGATGATGCGCGGGGTGGAGAAGCAGAACTCGGTGATGAGCACCTCGGTGATGCTCGGCGCCTTTCGCGAATCCAGCACCACCCGCTACGAATTCCTGCAACTGATCGGACGGAGCAAGTAACTCATGCCGCGACTGCAACCAGGCATGGCGCGCATCCGGGTCAAGGACCTGCGCGTGCGCACCTATATCGGCATCAAGGACGAGGAGATCCGCAACAAGCAGGACGTGCTGATCAACCTGAGCATCTTCTACCCGGCGGGCGATGCCGTGCAGGTCAACGACATCGAGCACGCGTTGAACTACCGCACCATCACCAAGGCGATCATCCAGCATGTCGAGGACAACCGCTTCGCCCTCCTGGAACGCCTGACCCAGGAGCTGCTGGACCTGGTGATGGCGAACCCGGCGGTGCGCTATGCCGAAGTCGAGGTGGACAAGCCCCACGCGCTGCGCTTCGCCGAGTCGGTATCCATCACCCTCGCCGCCGAGCGCGATTGAACCGCGCTCCACAAGCCCTAGGTTGATGCTGAGCACAGCGTAGCCAACGAGTCGGCACAAGAGCTTGGCCCAGAATGGCAAGCTCCTCAAAGCAGCGCCAGCACCCCAAGTAGAACCAGCAGGGCCAGCAGGGCCCAACCGATCTGGCTGCGATGCATGCTCAACCACAACTGGCGGCTGTGGTCGTGGGCCATATGGTCGAAGCGGCCATGGCTGCCCATGTCCCGGTTCACCGGCTGGAACAGATTGTCCGGCTGGCCCGGCGGCTGCGGTTCGTCGGTCTGCTGGCCGCTGTAGCCCATCTTGCTCAGAACCCGGTCGGCATAACCGGGCACCAGCATGTTGCCGAAGATGGTCTTGACCGCCGGAAAGCCGATGCACATCTCCCGTCGCCGGTGATAGGCCGCCCAGACGATGCCGCGCGCGGCCACTTCGGGCTGGAACACCGGAGGAACCGGCATCGCACGCTTGGGCATGCGCGTGCGCGCCCAGTCGAACTGCGGAGTGTTGAAGGCCGATAGCTGCACCATGGTGAGAGTGATTGCGCTGCCGTCATGCATCAGTTCGACACGCAAGGAGTCGGTGAAACCGCGCACCGCCGCCTTGGCCGCACAATAGGCCGACTGCAACGGAATCGAGCGATAGGCCAGTGCCGAACCAACCTGCACGATGCTGCCGCGATTGCGTTGGCGCATGCGTTTGAGCGCCGCGCAGGTGCCGTACACGGTGCCCAGGTAGGTCACCTCGGTCACCCGTCGGTATTCCTCGGCGGTCATCTGCTCGACCGGCGACAGCACCGTGACCATCGCATTGTTGACCCAGATATCGATGGGTCCCAGCTCGGCCTCGATGCGCTCCGCGGCGGCCTCGACCTTCTCCGCGTCCGCCACGTCCACCGCGATGACCAGGGCCGAACCGCCCGCCGCCTCGACTTCCGCCTTGGCGCCCTGCAGGCCCGCCTCGCCGCGGGATAGCAAGGCCAGGCGGGCGCCGCGCCGGGCGAACTCCACCGCCGTCGCCCGGCCGACCCCGGCGGATGCGCCGCTGACCACCACCACTTCGCCGCCCTTGCTCGCCATCAGGCCTCTCCCCGGACCGCAAGGGCCCCCTCTGCAGGTTGTTTCAGTGCGATCATCGGGCCCTCCTCACGCTGCGCGGGGTCATTGTCCAGGTACCTTGGAACAGGTCTTGGGTGGGCTTCGGTCGTCAGCAAAAGTTCCCCTTCGCGGCCCGGCGCCTATGCTGGTGACTGTCACCCGAGCCGGAGTATGATCGCGCCCGTTAGCCGTTCCCCCCTATCGGAATCGGGATTTCGACCACCGTCAGCCGAGACAAGATGATGACCGACGAACAACGCCTGGAACTCGAAGCCGCTGCCTTTCGCAGCCTGGTCCAACACCTGCGCAGCCGCCCCGACGTGCAGAACATCGACCTGATGAACCTCGCCGGCTTCTGCCGCAACTGTCTGTCCAAGTGGTACAAGGCCGCGGCCGACGACATCGGCGTGGAAGTCAGCCCCGAGCAGGCCCGCGAAGAGATCTACGGCATGCCCTACAGCGAGTGGAAGACCAAGTACCAGAAGGAAGCCACCCCCGCGCAACAGGCCGCCTTCGACAAGAGTTCCAAGCAATGACCGCGCTCGCCGACTTTCGCGCGCGGCTGCGCAGCGAACGCCATCTGTTCGCCGAGACCCTGGCGTTCATCGCCGAGCATTACGACTACCAGCCCAGCGCCTTCGTCAACGGCGGCGTGGAGAATGCCGCCGGGCAGAACGAGGGTTCCTGCAAGACCCTCGGATTCGCGCAACTGGAAGGCCTCAGCCTGGAAGAGACCCTCAGCGCCTTTGGCGAACACTACCGCGCGGTGCTCGCCACGCCCGATGGCAGCGATCACGGCAATATCCGGGCATTGATGGCGAACGGCCTGGGCGGCGTGCGTTTCGCCCGGCAGCCGCTCATACGCAAGGCTTGAGAAGGCGTCGGCCAGATCATCACCCGCGCGACATCCAGCCAGGCAAAAAGTTGCGCACTGTCGGCAAAAGCTGACAGACATCACAAAAAAACCGAGCTACTCTTCGCACCTGTGATCGGGACCGCCAAGGAGGGGGTCCCTCGGCGCCAGCCGCTCCCTCCTGGTTCCCGAGCCCTTACCTGGCTTGGAGTCGCTAGAAAATGCAGCAGACCTTGGTATGGAAACCCTGGAACAATCCCGGAGTGGAAAACCTGCGCTTGAAGGTGGATGACAACGGCATCCATGTCAGCAGTCACCTGATGCAGAGCCTCAACGGCCACAGCATCGCCGCCTCCTACGTGCTCGACTGCGATCCGCGCTGGCGCTTTCGCCGGCTCTGGCTGAAGGTCGACAACCACGGGCAACGTACCCTCGACCTGCGCCGCGACATTCGTGGCCAATGGTTCCACAACGGGATGCCCCGCCCGGACCTCGCCGAATGCCAGCAGGTCATGCTCTCCGCCTCCCCCTTCACCCATACTCCCGCCTTGCAGCGCTGCGCCCTGGAAGCCGGGCAGAGCGAGCAGATGCAGGTGGCGTACGTGGACCTGTTGACCCTTGAAGTCAAGCCGCGCAGCCAGCGCTACCACTGCCTGCAACAACAGCCGGGGCAGACCTTGTACCGCTGCGAGGCGGAAGGCCGGAAGCCCAACGAACTGACCGTCGACAGCCACGCACTGCTGATCAGTGCCAACGATCAGTACCGCCGGACCGGCGCGCGGGTCTTGTCGCTGGACGCCGTCGCCTGAAAGCCGGAAGCCCCGCTGAGTGCAGGGCTTCCGGCTTGTGGCGGTCGAACCTGGTGCGTCACAGACCGTCGAGGTAGCGCTCCACGTCCAGGGCCGCCATGCAGCCGGCCCCCGCCGAGGTGATCGCCTGGCGGTACACGTGATCGGCCACGTCGCCGGCAGCGAACACGCCGGGCACGCTGGTGGCGGTGGCATTGCCGTCGCGCCCGCCGCCCACCACCAGGTAGCCATCCTTCAGCGCCAGCTGGCCCTCGAACAGTGAGGTGTTCGGCGTATGCCCGATGGCCACGAACAGGCCCTCGACCGCCAGCTCGTCGAGCGAACCGTCGTGTCGCTTCAGGCGGATGCCGGTAACGCCCATCGGCGTGCCCAGCACCTCGTCCACCTCGGCGTTGAGCTTGAGCTCGATCTTGCCCTCGGCAACCCGTGCCATCAGCTTGTCCTGGAGAATCTTCTCGGCCCGGAAAGCGTCGCGGCGGTGCACCAGGGTCACCTTGCTGGCGATGTTGGCCAGGTAGAGGGCCTCTTCCACGGCGGTGTTGCCGCCACCGACCACCGCCACTTCACGGTTGCGATAAAAGAAGCCGTCGCAGGTGGCGCAGGCGGATACGCCCTTGCCCATGAACGCCTCCTCCGAGGGCAGGCCGAGATAACGGGCACTGGCACCGGTGGCGATGATCAGCGCATCGCAGGTGTACGTGCCGCTGTCGCCGGTCAGGGTGAACGGCTGGCCGGCCAGGTCCACGCCGTTTATATGGTCGTAGACGATCTCGGTCTCGAAGCGCTCGGCATGGGCCTGCATGCGCTGCATCAACGCCGGGCCGGTGAGGTCGTGGGGATCGCCGGGCCAGTTGTCCACCTCGGTGGTGGTGGTCAATTGACCGCCGGCCTGCATGCCGGTGATCAGCAGCGGCTTCAGATTGGCCCGCGCCGCATAGACGGCGGCGGTATAGCCGGCCGGGCCGGAGCCGAGAATGATCACCCGGGCATGACGGTTCGCAGACATCGCAAGCTCCTACAGCCGGCCTGCCGGCTTGTGCAAAGAAAAGAGGCCACCACCGTGAAGGAAGGGACGTGGGGCCTTGGGAAAACCGGAACTGGCGCCAAGACTACGCAGCGGCGGCAGGCCGAGGAAATGCCGAATATCAATGCCCGCCATAGCCAGCGTCTATTCCGGCCCTACCGCCCAGCGCGGCTATACTTCAAGGGCGACCGCGCGCTGCGCGGCGCTCGCGCCCGCCGGCAACGGTTGTTCTCTTCGCTGCGGTATTCCTGTCGATGACCTTGCGTAACCGCCTGCTCTGGCTTTTCGCTCCACTGCTCGCGCTGACGCTGACGATCGTTTATGCGTTGTCGGAAAACATCCTGCTCGGTCGCTTCGACCGCCAGGACCAGCAAAGCCTGCTGGCCGAAGCCGGCCAGTTGCACCTGCACCTCGACAGCGAGATCAGGAGTCACCTGAACATGCTGCGCAGCTATGCCTGGTGGGATGCCAGCTACGCCTTCGCCCAGCACCCCTCGCGCGACTTCATCCGCCAGCACGTGGAAATGGACGTGCTGGTCAATCTCGCGTTCGACTTCGTGGTCTATTTCGACGAGCGCGGCAAGTCGATCGGCGAGATGTGGTCCCAACCCGACCCTGAGTCCCTGCTGGTGCTCGGTGCCGCAGAGCCGCCAACGGCGCAGCGCCTGCACGATGCCATTCTTCTGCGCGCCCAGCGCCTGGGCGGCCTGGAGCACCATGGCGATCCGCGGCACGCCCTGGCCCAGTTCGCCGTGGTACAAGGCGTGCCGTTGTTGCTGGTCAGCAGCGCCATCAGCAACAACCTGGGCACCGCACCGCCGGTGGGCACCATTGTCGCCGGCCACATCATCGACAAGGTGCGCCTGGCCAGGCTGCAGGAAGGCGCCCAGGGCCGCCTGCACCTGCTGCTGCCCAGCGAGCAGGCCGTCGACTGGGCCTACCTGCCGGCACGCCAGCCGGAGCTGTACCCACCGGCCCAGATCAGCACCCGGCACCTGCTGGACGACTCGCATCAGCAGATCAATCTGTTGTTCCGCAATGTCGACGGCGAGCCCGAACTGCATCTGCGCATCGACAAGCCGCGGCTGTTCTACCAGGAGGGCCGCCAGGCAATTCGCTTTTTTCTCGCCGCGGCCCTGCTGGTGGGCGGCAGCGCCGTGCTGCTCATCTACCTCGGGCTGGACCGCTGGATACTGCGGCGCCTGCAGCGCATGAACAGGGAAATCGCCGTCATCGACACCGACGCGGCCCACCTGGACCGCTTGAGCGACCAGGGCGACGACGAGCTGGGCCACCTGGCCCATGAGCTGAACCGGATGCTGGAGCGCCTGGAACAGAGCGAGGCACGCGACCGGCTGATTCTCGACACCATCGAGGACGGCTATTTCGAGATCGATCCACAAGGCATCGTGCGCACCGCCAACCGCGCCCTCGGACGCCTGTTCGGCCGGCAGCCGGAGCAGATGATCGGCCGCTCCTACAAGGATGTGCTCAACGCCGAAGATGCCGAGCGGGCGCGCAAGATGTTCCTGCAAGTGGACGGTCAGGCCGGCGCCACCACCTTCTCCGCGCCCTACACCCGCGAGGACGGCAGCCCCGGCCATTTCGAGACGCGCCTGACTCAGGTCCAGGATGCCCACGGCCGGTTCGCGGGATATCGCGGGATCCTGCGCGACATCAGCGACCAGGTGTCCTACCAGAATCGTCTGCTGGACATGGCCTACCGCGACGCCCTGACCGGGCTGGGCAACCGCAAGGCCTTCATCGAACAGTTGCACGGCCAGCTGGAGCAGGCGCAGCGCAATCGCAGTTCACTGGCCCTGCTGTACCTCGACCTGGACCGGTTCAAGGAAGTCAACGATCGCTTCGGCCACGACATCGGCGACGCCTTGCTGGTGGCCATCGCCGAGCGCCTGCGCGGCGCGCTGCGCCAGACCGAGCGCCTCTACCGCCTGGGTGGCGACGAATTCACCCTGTTGCTGCCCGAGGCCAGCGGCGAGACGGCCTCGGCACTCGCCGAGCGACTGCTGGCGGCCCTCGGCGAGCCGTTCATGCTCAGCGGCCAGCGCATCGACTTCGTCACCCCGAGCATCGGCATCGCCCTGTACCCGGCCGACGCCGGCGGTGCCGAGAGCCTGATCCGGGCGGCCGATACCGCCATGTACCAGGCCAAGCAGCAGCGCAACCGCGCCTGCCTCTACCAGCCGGCGCTTTTCCCGGAGTCGCAAAGCCGATAGGCTCTGTTGCCGCCCGACGCCACTGCCGACAGCATGCTCGCAGCCGCTCTCGCCGAGTCGAGAAACCGAGGCACTGGCAACTTTCTATACGGAGATTCCCATGCCCCCTGCCCTGTCCGGCCCGCAATACCTGCGCGAAGGCCTGAAACTCGTGCTCAGCCCTGGCCTGCGGTTGTTCGTGCTGTTGCCGCTGACCGTCAACGTGCTGCTGTTCGGCGGCCTGATCTACCTGGCGATCCACCAGTTCGGCGGCTGGCTGGACGCGATGATGCCTAACCTGCCGGACTGGCTGAGCTTCCTCGAATACCTCATCTGGCCGCTGTTCGTATTGTTGGTGCTGGTGATCATCTTCTTCACCTTCACCACCCTGGCCAACATCATCGCCGCGCCGTTCAACGGTTTCCTCGCCGAAAAGGTGGAGGTGGTGGCCCGGGGCGAAGACAACTTCCCGCCCTTCCACTGGGCGGAACTGTTCGCCATGGTGCCACGCACCCTCGGCCGGGAGCTGCGCAAGCTCGGCTACTTCCTGCCGCGGGCGCTGGTGCTGCTGATCCTCTCCTTCGTCCCGGTGGTCAACCTGGTGGCGGCGCCACTGTGGATCCTGTTCGGCATCTGGATGATGGCCGTGCAGTACATCGACTACCCGGCGGACAACCACAAGGTTAGCTGGGACGACATGCTCGCCTGGCTGCGGGAGAAGCGCTGGCAGAGCCTCGGCTTCGGCGGCATCGTTTACCTGGCGTTGCTGGTGCCGGGACTGAACCTGCTGATCATGCCTGCGGCCGTGGCCGGGGCCACGCTGTTCTGGGTGCGCGAGCGCGGCGAAACGCTCGTCATACAGCGGTAACCCGCGCGTCATAATGGCTACATGGCGCCGGTCGAGACTGGCGCCATGAGCACATCCAACCTGCATATCGCCCTCATCAGCGAAACCTTCCCGCCGGAAATCAACGGCGTCGCCAACACCTTGGGACGCCTGGTGGACGGGCTACGCCAGCGCGGCCATCGCCTGCAGCTGATACGGCCACGGCAGGACGGCGAACCCGGCGCCGCCAGCGACGACCTGCTGCTCACCCGGGGCTGGCCGCTGCCCGGCTACGCCGGCCTGCAATGGGGCCAGTCGAGCCTGCACAAGCTGTTGCGACGCTGGCAACGGCAGCGCCCGGACGTGCTCTACGTCGCCACCGAAGGGCCGCTCGGCCTGTCCGCCCTGCGCGCGGCCCGGCGCCTCGGCATCCCGGTGGTCAGCGGCTTCCATACCAATTTCCAGCAGTACAGCGGGCACTACGGCTTCGGCCCGCTGACCCGCCTGCTGACCCACTACCTGCGCTGGTTCCACAATCGCTCGCAACTGACCCTGGTGCCCAGCATCAGCCAGCGCCTGGAGCTCGAGCGGCGCGGTTTCGAGCGCTTGGCACTGCTGGCGCGCGGGGTGGATAGCCAACTGTTCCATCCCGCGCGCCACTCGGCCGAACTGAGGGCGCAGTGGGGTCTGACCGATGACGACATTGCCGTACTGCATGTCGGCCGGCTGGCGGCGGAAAAGAACCTCGGCGTGCTCGGACGTTGCTTTCGCGCGCTACAAGCAGCCCACCCGCAGCGCCGGCTGAAACTGGTCTTGGTCGGCGACGGCCCGCTGCGGGCAGCCCTGCAATCTGAACTGCCGGATGCACACTTCTGCGGCCTGCAACGCGGCGAAATGCTGGCCTCGCACTATGCGTCGGGGGATCTGTTCCTGTTTCCCAGCCTCTCGGAGACCTTCGGCAACGTGGTGCTGGAAGCCCTGGCCTCAGGCCTCGGCGTGGTCGCCTTCGACCAGGCGGCAGCGGCCCAGCACATCCGCCACGGCCACAACGGCGCCCTGGCCAGCCCCGGCGACGAACAGGAATTCCTCGACGTGGCCAGTTGGTTGCTGGAAGACGCCGACACCTTGCGCCGGGTCCGCCTGAATGCCCGTCGGCATGCCGGCCAGCAAGGATGGCCAGCGATAGTGCAGTTGTTCGAACAGCACCTGCGAGGCGTTCTGACTCCGCTCGCGGCGGAGCCATCCGGACATCTAGGCATCGGCCAGGATATCTAGCCCCTTGCCGTCAGCCTGGGAAGCACTGGCCGACCATTGCCTGGATACCGGCCTGCGCCGGTATGACGGTACGTTTCCACACGCCGGCGCCCTGGCAGGCAACCTCAGTGCCGCCCGGCTGCTCTCCCCCTGCCCGTCTCCCCGGCGCAGGCCGGGGCCCAGGCGTGCGGAGGGCAAGGCATCGGCGTCACCTGCTGCTGGATACCGGCCTGCGCCGGTATGACAGTACGTTTCCACACTCCGGCGCCCAGGCAGCCTCAGTGCCGCCCGGCTGCTCTCCCCCTGCCCGTCTCCCCGGCGCAGGCCGGGCCCAGGCGTGCGGAGGGCAAGGCATCGGCGTCCCCTGCCGCTGGATACGGGCCTGCGCCGGTAGACGGTACGTTTCCACACTCCGGCGCCCTGGCAGGCAGCCTCAGTGCGCCCGACTGTTCCCTCCATCACCCCCGTCTCCCCGGCGCAGGCCGGGGCCCAGGCGTGCGGAGGAGCAGGCTCGGCATGGTTTCTTGAATAGCGGTCCGCGCCTATTGGGCCCGCTGTCGCAGGTACTCCACCACCGCTGCCTGCTCGCCGGCGAATTCGATGCGGCTGGCCTTGCTCTCGCGCTGGTAGGCGTACATCGGGTCGTAGTATTCCCGCAGCAAGCCTTCGATCCAGCCACGATGCAGACTCACGTCGCCCCGGCTGCGCTGTTCCGCCAGAGCAGCGTCCATGATGGCCGCCAGACGCTGGTAGCGTTCGCCACCGAGGCGCTTGACGATGTTCGACAGGCTCTGGCGCAGGCGGTCGGCGAACAGGGTGAAGCCGGTGTCTTCGCCGTGCACGGCAAGAAACTCGGCGCACAGGTCTATCACGTAGTCGCGCAGGATGCGCTCGACGCGGCCCTCGAAGCTGTCCTCCAGCCACACCAGCGGGTAGCCCTGCATGCCGCCATAGAGCGACAGCGGCAGCGAGCAGCTACCGACGATGCGGCCTTCGTCCTCCAGCACGAATTGCTCGCGGCCCGCCGCGCGTTTTTTCAGGATATCGATGGCCAGCCGGTTCTCGAAGTCGATCTGCGCCGGCTGCCCGGTGGCGCGCTTGCCGAAGCTGGAACCGCGATGGTTGGCATGGCCTTCCAGATCCAGGCTATTGTCCAGCTGGGCGATCACCTCGGTCTTGCCGGTACCGGTGAGGCCACCGACCAGCACGAAATCGCACTCGGCCACCGCCTGCTCGGTGGTTTCGATGAGGAAGGTACGCATCGCCTTGTAGCCGCCGATCACCCGCGGGTAGTCGATGCCGGCCTCCTTCAGCCATTGCTGCACCAACTGCGAACGCAGGCCACCGCGAAAACAATACAGATAGCCCTGGGGATTGGCCTTGGCGAAGGCGGCCCAGGCAGCGACGCGCGCCTCCTTGACCGGCCCGCAGACCAGCTTGTGACCGAGTTCGATGGCCGCCTGCTGGCCGTGCTGCTTGTAGCAGGTGCCGACCTTCTGTCGCTCGATGTCGGTCATCAGCGGCAGATTGACCGTGTGCGGGAAGGCCCCCTTGGCGAATTCCACCGGCGCGCGAGCGTCCATCATCGGCAGGTCGTGGAGGAAGATCTCGCGGTAGTCGGCGGTGTTCTCGCGCATCAAAGCACCTCTACCGCGTGGGCCTGTCGCTCCACCAGATCGCCCAGCGGCGCCAGCGCCAGGCCCAGCTCGGCCGCCACGGCGAGGAACTCGGCCTCGCCGTCCGGCGCCACCGCCAGCAACAGGCCGCCACTGGTCTGCGGGTCGCACAGCAACAGCTTGTGAGCCTCGGCCAGCGGCGCGAGCTTGTCGCCGTAGCTGTCGAAGTTGCGGTGGGTGCCGCCGGGCACGCAGCCCTGCTCCAGGTAGTGCTCGATGCCGGGCAGGCGCGGCACGCGGTCGAAGGCGATACGCGCGGTCAGGCCGGAGCCTTCGGCCATTTCCAGCAGATGGCCGAGCAGGCCGAAGCCGGTGACGTCGGTCATCGCTCTGACCGCCGCGAGCTTGCCGAAGCGGCTGCCGGGCTTGTTCAGGGTGCACATCCAGTCGCGGGCGAGGCCGACATCCTCGGCGCGCAGCAAGGATTTTTTCTCGGCAGTGGTCAGAATGCCGATACCCAGTGGCTTGGTCAGGTAGAGTCTGCACCCGGCCGTGGCACTGTCATTGCGTTTGAGGTGACGCTTGTCGACGATGCCGGTCACCGCCAGGCCGAAGATCGGCTCAGGCGCGTCGATGGAGTGCCCGCCGGCCAATGGAATGCCCGCCTCGTCGCAGACCGCGCGGCCGCCGCGAATGACCTCGCGGGCTACCTCCGGCGCCAGCACGTTGACCGGCCAGCCGAGAATGGCGATGGCCATCAGCGGGTCACCGCCCATGGCGTAGATGTCGCTGATGGCGTTGGTGGCGGCGATGCGGCCGAAATCGTAAGGATCGTCGACGATCGGCATGAAGAAGTCGGTGGTGGACACCACGCCGCGTTCGTCGTCGATGGCGTAGACCGCCGCATCGTCACGCGAAGCGTTGCCGACCCAGAGCCGGGGATCGAGGTTCTGCGCGCCGCTGCCGGCGAGAATCACGTCCAGCACCTTGGGGGATATCTTGCAGCCACAGCCGGCACCGTGGCTGTACTGGGTCAGGCGGATCGATTCGCTCATCGGGGGTCTCTTCTGCAGCGACAACTGGCGGCGGATTTTACCTTGGCGCGCCAATTGTGCGCGCGTATTGTCGGAAACATGGATCAGGGGATTGAGCATGAGTAAGCGAGTGGCGTTGGTGCTGGGCTCCGGGGGCGCCCGCGGTTACGCCCATATTGGCGTGATCGAGGAGCTGGAAGCACGCGGCTACGAGATTGCCTGCATCGCCGGTTGCTCGATGGGCGCGGTGATCGGCGGCATCTACGCCGCCGGCAAGCTGCACGAATACCGCGAGTGGATCGAAAGCCTGGACTACCTGGACGTGTTGCGCCTGCTCGACGTGAGCTTCCGCCTCGGGGCGATTCGCGGGGAAAAGGTCTTCGGCCGGATTCGCGAGATCGTCGGCGACATCGATATCGAGGAGCTGCCGATTCCCTACACCGCGGTGGCTACCGACCTCACCAACCAGCAGGAAATCTGGTTCCAGGAAGGCTGCCTGCACAAGGCGATGCGCGCCTCGGCGGCGATCCCCAGCCTGTTCACCCCGGTGCTGCAGGGCAATCGCATGCTGGTGGACGGAGGCCTGCTCAACCCGTTGCCGATCGTGCCGGTGGTCTCCAGCCACTGCGACCTGATCGTCGCGGTGAATCTCAATGCCGACACCCAGAAGAACTACCAGTTGCCGATCATCGAACGGCCGCCCGCGCTGAAGGGGCGCTTCGACGTACTGATGACCTCGCTTGGCTCGCGCCTGCCGTCGTTCCGGCGCAAGACCGAGGAGACCGAGGTGCTGCTGCTCGAAGACGGCTCGGAAGCCCTGGCCAATCCCTGGCAGGGCCAGGAGGCCCCTGCGCCGCGCCCGGAAAGCGACGGCGGTGCCTCGCCCAAGTCCGCCAGCAGCTCGACCGTCGCCGACATCGGCGGCCCGGCCTCGCTGCTGGAGCTGATCAACCAGAGCTTCGAAGTGATGCAGACCTCGCTGGCGCAATACAAGATCGCCGGTTATCCGCCGGACATCCTGATCAACGTGCCCCGGCGGGTCTGTCGCTTCTTCGAGTTCTACAAGGCGCCGGAGCTGATCCAACTGGGTCGCCAGGTCGCCAGCGACACCCTGGACCGGTACGAGCAGGATAGGCTTTGAAGAAGGCTCGGCATACGAAGCACGCGATGGAGACGACTAGTCATCCCCAGTGGCGTTGACCACCGCGAAGCTCAGTCGCTGGCTTTGAGCCGTACCCGTTGGGCTTCGTCGCTGCGCTCCTCAGGCTGCGCGCCCCGCCGCAAACTACGCGGCTCCAGGCCCGCATGGCTGTAGGTTGTGGTTGAGCGCAGCGAAGCCCAACGAGGTGCGCGCAGCGCTCCTCTAGGCGGGTGGATTCTCCGAGGCTTCGGTCGTTTCCACCTTCACCCAGTCGCTGAGCAGGCTGTAGGCCACCGCCAGCAGGGTCGGGCCGAGGAACAGGCCCATGAAGCCGAAGGCGAGAATGCCGCCGAACACGCCGAGCAGCACCACCACCAGCGGCAGGTTGCCGCCGCGGCTGATCAGGTAGGGTTTGAGCACGTTGTCCACGCCGCTGATGATGAAGAACCCCCAAACGCCGAGGAAGACCGCGAAGCCATAGTTGCCCTGCAACGCCAGCCAGACGGTGGCCGGCACCCAGACCAACGGCGGGCCCATGGGAATCAGGCTGAGCACGAAGGTGAGCATGCCCAGCACCAGGGCACCCGGTACGCCGGCGATCCAGAACCCCAGCAGCGCCAGCAGGCCCTGGGCCGCCGCGGTACCGATCACGCCGTTGACCACCCGTTGCACGGTGCCCGCTACCAGTTCCAGGTAGTGTTCCGCACGCGGGCCGATCAGGCGATCCAGCAGGCTGTGCACGAACTCGGCCAAGCGCGGCCCGTCGCGGTAGAAGAAAAACACCAGCACCAGGCTCAGCACCAGTTCGAGCATGCCGCCGCCGATGGCCGCGCTGCGCGCCAGCAGCCAGTTACCGACCTGGCCCAGGTAGGGCCGCGCGCTGGACAGCAGCGCCGCGCCCTGTTCGTCGACGGTGGCCCACAGCGCCAGCAGACGGTCGCCGAACAGCGGCACTTCGCCCAGCCAGGTCGGCGGTGCGGGCAAGCCTTCGACCCGCAGGTTCTTGATCAGCAGGGTGCCCTCGCGAACGTAGTCGGCCATGTTGAAACCGAGCCACACCAGCGGCACCGCCACCAACAGCATCCAGCCGCCGGTCAGCAGGGCCGCGGCGACCGCCTGGCGACCGTTCAACCAGCGGGTCAGCAAGCGCATCAGCGGCCAGCTGGCGAAGGCCAGCACCGCGGCCCAGAACAGCGCCGACCAGAATGGCGCCAACACCCAGAGGCAGGCACCGAGCAACGCCAGGAGCAGGATCTGCACCAGCAGGCGGTCGTTATTGAGCATCGAACAACACTCCAGAAAGCAACGGCGGAAGCACGTCGGGCAACGAAGGATTGGAAAATCGCTATTTCAGCAACAGCACGCGCAGGCCCTCGCCCTGGGTCTCACCCAGCTCCAGCCGGGCGGCACGCACGCCCTGCTCCACCAAGGCCTGACGCCAGGCGTCGGCCAGGGCGCCCTCCAGGCTGACGCGCAGGGTGCTGTCGAGATTGAGGCTGCGCGCCAGCAGGTTCGCCCAGACTGGCGTGGACTCGCCCAAGTGCAGTTTGATCGCGCCGTCGCTGCGCAGCTGGCGCAGCAGGGTGGCCGGCGACGGCAGGAGTTCGCCCAACGGCATTGCGGCGACGAATTGCTCGGCGTGCAGATAGGCCCGGCGGTTACCACGGGTGATGCCGTAGAGCGCCACCAGCGAGTCTGCCTGCGGTTCGCCGAGGCGCAACAAGGCGTAGCCCTGGCGGTCGTCGAGGCCATACAGGTTGGACTTGCCGAACACCGCGTTGGCCCACAGGCTGCTGGAGCCGCAATCGCGCCCCTGGCACCAGTAGAGCAGCTCGGCGCCTTGGTCATGCAAGGCTTCACGGGCGAAGGTGAAGGCTTGTTCGGAGGAGCTCTCGGGCGGCAGACGGTAGGTCACTGCGGTCAGCTGCCCCAGCCCTTCCACCTGGCGCTCGTAGCGCAGGTCGCCGCTGATGCGGCGCACCGAGCCCATGGGATAGATGCGCTCTTCGCTGTCAGCCTGGCGAAAATCGACGATCTCCGCCCGGGGAAAACGTGGCAGGGCTTCCAGATCGCGGCTGCCGGGCAGGTCGGCGGCCAGCGCCGCGCCGCCAGCCAGGATCAGGACAAGCGTACAGACCAGACGCATGCACGGCCTCATTTGGTCAGCATGGACTGGGCGGTGGCGATCAGCTTGTCGCTCTGCTCCTCGCGGCGCGGCACCAGCAACCCGCGCTGTACCGCCGGACGCCGGTCGATGGCGGCCAGCCAGCGCTGCAGGTTGTCCAGCCCTTCCACCGAGACGCCAGCCCAGTCGTGCACGCGCACCCAGGGAAAGGTGGCGATATCGGCGATGCTGTAGTCGCCGGCCAGGTACTCGACCTCGCCGAGACGGCTGTCGAGCACTTCGTAGAGGCGACGGGTTTCGTTCTGGTAGCGGTCGATGGCGCCCTGCAGCTTCTCCGGGAAGTAACGGAAAAACACATTGGCCTGGCCCTGCATGGGGCCGACGCCGCCCATCTGGAACATCAGCCATTGGATGACGGAGGAGCGCCCCTTGACGTCCTGCGGCATCAGCCGGCCGGTCTTCTCCGCCAGGTAGATAAGGATGGCGCCCGACTCGAACACGGCGAAGTCGTCGCTATCGCGGTCGACGATGGTGGGAATGCGACCGTTGGGATTCAGCTTCAGGTATTCGGGAGCCTTTTGCTCTTTCTTGTCGAAGGACAGCGCGTGCACGCGGTAGTCCAGTCCCAGCTCTTCGAGGGCGATGGAGACCTTATGGCCGTTGGGGGTGGCGGCGGTATACAGATCGATCATGGTGCTCTCCCTTTCAATCCGCCCAACCTTCCCCAGTTGGCCCGGGCAAGTCAAGGCGAGCCGAAGAATCTATTGAAACAGTCTGCAACGGCGATGGCCCCGGCCTCGTCGTCCAGATGCAGGTGGTGGCCGCCGGGGGCCCGATTGACCTCGAACGGCATGCCGGCCAGCACCTCGAGCATGCGCGGCTCCACCTTCATGATGCCGCCCTCGGCCAACACCAGGCTGACCGGGCACTGCACCGCACGAATGAATGCCATGGCGTGGGCACGGGTCAGGCGCAACGGCGAAGGCAGGGTAAGGCGGCTGTCGCTGCGCCAAGTGTAGCCACCCGGTACCGGCATCAAGCCGCGCGACGCCAGCAGCTCGGCGGCCTCGCGGCTCACCGTGCCGCCGCCACGCGTTGCCTGCATGCGGGCGCGCACCGCACCGTCGCGGCTGGCATACACCGGCTTGCGCTTGTCATGCACCGCAAGCTGGGCCTTGAGCGCCTCGCCCAGCCTGGCCGGCGCGCCGTCCGCTTCGCCGGTGTAGGGAATCAGGCCGTCGATCAGCGCCAGGCGCTCGATACGCTCGGGCATCGCCCCGGCCAGCACCACCGAAACGATGGCGCCGAGGGAATGGCCAAGCAGGGAAAAGCGCTGCCAGCCGAATTGCTCGGCGACCTGCAGCACGTCGTAGGCATAGTCCCACAGGGCATAGTCGGCACCGGGCGGGCGGTGATCGGAATGGCCATGGCCGGCGAAGTCCAGCGCGACGATGCGCAAGCCGTCCAGCTTCGGCGCCAGACGGGCGAAGCTCATGGCATTGTCCAGCCAGCCGTGCAGGGCGATCACCGGCTGGCCGTCTTCCGGACCAAACAGGTGGGCGGCCAGCTCGATATGCGGCAGACACAGGCGGATTTCTTCGAATGGCGTGCTCATGCGGACTCCTGGTCTTCGGCGTGGCCTGCCCAGCGGCGGAACAGCTGCCGCAATAGCGCGGCGGTGTCGTGCGGCCGCTCCAGCGGAAACATGTGGCCGCCAGGCAGGCTCAGGTACTCGCCCTTGGGGGCACGCCGCACCGGGCGCGCATGGTGCGGCAACACGACCCGGCTGTGGCGGCCGCGCACCACCGCCAGCGGCACGGCCAGCTGTTGCGGACGGCCGGGGCTGATGTGCGGCACGCTGCGATAGATACTGATCTCGGTCGCCGGGTCGAAGCACAGCCGCAGGCGCTGCCCGCTGGGCTGCAGCCCATGGCGTACGTAGGCTTCCAGGCAATCCGGATCGAAACGGCGGAACAGCGACTTGCCGGCGAAATAGCGGCGCGCTTCCTCCAGATCGGCGAATTCCTCGCGGCGACCGAGGGTCCGTCCGGCCGGCGTGATGCGGTCGATGAAGCCAAAGCGCTTGGCGGCTCGAATGACGATACGGTCGGCGAGGGTCAGCACCGGCGAATCCAGCATCACCACCCCGCGGTACAACTCCGGCCGGCGCAGTGCCGCGTGGTAATGCAGCACGCCGCCGAGGGAATGGCCGACGCCCCAGACCGGCTCGCCGAGGGACTCCAGGTGATGCACCAGCTCGTCCACCAGATTCTCCCAGTTGTCGTCCACCGGGAAACGCGGATCGTGGCCGTGCTGCGGCAGGTGCCGAACCTCGTAGTCCGGCGCCAGGGCGGCGAACAGCTTGCCATAGGTGGCGGAGGGAAAACCGTTGGCGTGGGCGAAAAAGACGGATTGCGGCATGACTGCTGACCGGCGATTGAACGTTGCACGGATTGTCCGGCAGCCATCCCGATGCGGCAATGACATATCGGCCGGTGAATCAGGGCACTCCTGCCAAAGGCTATGGGGTGGCGGCCAGCTGCACGGAAATAAGGAAACCCCGAGGCGCCCCTGGGTACCGACCTGCGTCGGTACGACGGGCTCGGGAGTTTCTGCATCAAGCCAGGGCGCCATTGGGTTACCTGGCTTGATATGTAAAGGCGGCACGCAGATTTCCCGCTCGAACGACCCTCCCGCCACCCCGGCGAAGGCCGGGGCCCAGGACAGGCAGCCGGGCGCCTGCCACTCGCACCGTGCCTGAGAGCCCGTTGGAAGCTGGACGCTTCAAACTGGCCTACCCCTGGGTACCGACCTTCGTCGGTACGACGGGCCAGGGATGCTTGCATGGAGCGTGGAAGCCCCTGTGCCGCTGAGATCGATACTTGTAGGCCGCGCACAACTTCCCCCCTTACTCGACCTTTCACCCCCGTCGCTCCGACGAAGGCCGGGGCCCAGGACAGACAGCCAGTCGCTCGTCGCTCGCGCCTTGCCTACTAGCCCGCTGGAAGCCAAGTACTCAGGTGCCGCTACCAACGAAACCGCCTACCTCACACACCAACAAAAAAGCCCCGATGTGCCGGGGCTGAAGTGCGGCGGCGAAACGCCGCCCAGGGAAGCGCGGATCAGGCCAGGGTTTTCAGGGCATCACGGCTGAACGGCAGGATGTCCTGCTCGCGACCGTCGCGGACCTTCAACGCCCAGTCCGGATCGACCAGCAGCGCGCGGCCCACGGCCACCAGATCGAATTCCTGCTTGTCCAGGCGCTCGAGCAAGCCTTCCAGCTTGGCCGGCTGGGCCACCTTGTCAGTGCTGACCATGAACTGCAGGAACTCGCCGTCGAGGCCGACGCTGCCGACGGTGATGGTCGGCTTGCCGGTCAGTTCGCGGGTCCAGCCCGCCAGGTTGAGGTCCGAGCCTTCGAACTCCGGCTCCCAGAAGCGGCGGGTCGAGCAGTGGAAGATGTCCACGCCGGCATCGCTCAGCGGCTTGAGGAAGGCCCCCAGCTCTTCGGCGGTCTGTACCAGGCGCGCGCTGTAGTCCTGCTGCTTCCACTGGGAGAAACGGAAGATGATCGGAAACTCCGGGCCGACCGCGGCACGCACGGCCTGGATCAACTCGATGGCGAAGCGCGAGCGCTGGGCCAGGTCGCCGCCGTACTCGTCGGTGCGCTGGTTGCTGACCTCCCAGAAGAACTGGTCGATCAGGTAGCCGTGGGCGCCGTGGATCTCCACGCCGTCCATGCCGATGGCCTTGGCGTCGCGAGCGGCCTGGGCGAAGGCGGCGATCACGTCGCGGATGTCGTCCTGGGTCATGCCGTGCACGACCACCTTGCCGTCCTTGAGCTTCTCGCTCGGGCCATAGCCGGGCACGCTGGCATCCGGCTCGGTCCCCAGGCGGCGCACGTTGCCCACGTGCCACAGCTGCGGAACGATCTTGCCACCCTCGGCGTGCACCGCATCGACCACCTGCTTCCAGCCGGCCAGGGCATCTTCGCCGTAGAAGCGCGGCACGTTCGGGTAGCCATTGGCAGCCTTGTGACCGACCGTGGTGCCCTCGGTGACGATCAGGCCGACGCCGCCAGCCGCGCGACGGCGGTAGTACTCGACCACCTGGGCATTGGGCACTCCGCCAGGCGAAAAGGAGCGCGTCATCGGGGCCATCACCACGCGGGTCGGCAATTCCAGGGCGCCAAGGCGGAAAGGTTTGAACAAGGCTTGTACAGCGGTCATGTAGTCTCCTCTGGCCGATCAGACGACCGGTCGTCTCGGTATCGCATCAAAAAAAATCAGGCCTGCAGCAACCGCTCCAGGCGTTCCACGAAAGCATGCAAGGGCGCGCGGTTGGCGCCCACCTTCAAGCGGGTCAGCACACCCTGCCAGGCGTTGGCGATGAACAGCGCGAGGCCGGCGCAGTCCTCGTCGGCCGGCAATTCGCCTGCCTGCTGGGCCTGGTGCAAGCAGGCTTCGAGCAGGTCCACCGAGCGCTGCAGGATGGCCTCCACCTGTTCGCCGATGGCCGGCAGCAGTTCGGCCATCTCGAAGCTGAGGCTGCCAATGAAGCAGTGGTATTCGAGCTTGCCCTGGCGGTCGAAATGGCCGGCCAGCTCCCGGTAGTAGCCAAGGATGCGCTCGCGCGGGCTCAAGGCCTGGTTGCCCAGGGCTTCGGCGTAACGTTGCAGGCGCGGGGCATAGATGAAGTCCAGGGCCTGCAAGGCGAAGTCTTCCTTGCTGGCGAAGTAGTGATAGAAGGAGCCCTTGGGAATGCCCGCGGCCTGCACGATCTCCTGCACGCCGGTGCCGTGGTAGCCACGGCGGGTCATCACTTCGGAGCCTTTGGCGAGAATCAGGTCGCGCTTGTCGAGTCGAATGCTGTGCATGGCGGCGAGCATATGACCGGTCGTCTCGCTCGCCCAGCACTATTCATGGAGGTGATGCGGAGCTACAGCCTCCCCGCCTCAGGTGCGGGCTGCGCCGCCCTATCGCGGGCACGGCCCGCTCCTACAGGTCCGCTCCGAACTCCACGGGTAGGTTGCGGTTGAGGAGCGCAGCGACGAAGCCCAACGGGCAGACCGCCTGCCTAGGCCACGCTCCGCCGATGAGCCCGTCCGGCAATCAGCCGAGGGCTTTCTCGATGGCCTGGATCAGCGCCGGATCGTCCGGGGCGGTACGCGGAGAGAAGCGCGCCAGGACGCGGCCGTCCTTGCCCACCAGGAATTTCTCGAAGTTCCAGGTGATGTCGCCGGGGAACTCCGCGCCCTCGCCCGCCAGCAGGCGATAAAGGGGATGGCGCTCGTGGCCGTTGACCTCGAGTTTGCTGCCGAGCGGGAAACTCACGCCATAGTTGAGGCTGCAGAACTGGCGAATCTCGTCCTCGCTGCCCGGCTCCTGCTCGGCGAACTGGTTGCAGGGCAGCCCGAGCACCGCGAAGCCACGCCCTCGGTAGGTCTGGTAGAGCGTTTCCAGTCCGGCGTATTGCGGGGTCAGGCCGCACTTGGAGGCGACATTGACCACCAGTACCACTTGGCCCTTGAAAGGCGCGAGTGGCAGATCCTGGCCATCCAGCGCGCGTAGTGTGAGGTCGTGAAAGGCACTCATGACTGGCTCCTTGATAACAACGGAGGACAAAAAAGGCGCCCTGGGGCGCCTTTTTCTATTCTCTGCCTGGCGTGGTTCCAGCAGCTTAGCAGCAGAACAATCAGTGGTGATGACCACCTTCGCCATGCACGTGACCATGGGCGATTTCTTCGGCGTTGGCATCGCGCACGTCGACCACCTTGACCTTGAAGTTCAGGCGCTGACCGGCCAGCGGGTGGTTGCCGTCGACGGTGACATCGTCGCCGTCCAGGTCGCGAATGGTGACGATCTGCATGCTGCCGTCCGGGCCGGAGGCATGGAACTGCATGCCCACTTCCAGTTCGTCGACGCCTTCGAACATGGCGCGGGTCAGGGTGGCGACCAGTTCGGCGCTGTATTCGCCGTAGGCCTCTTCCGGCTCGATGGTAACCTGCACTTCGTCGCCCGCCTGCTTGCCGGCCAGCGCCTTCTCCAGACCCACGATGATGTTGCCGGCGCCATGCAGATAGACCAGCGGCGCGCCACCGGCGGAGCTGTCGATCACCTCACCGGCGTCATTGGTCAGGGTATAGTCGATAGAGACGGCCTTGTTGGGGGCGATCAGCATGGGGCGAGACCTTTTGCAAAAGAATGTAGAACGGGAAAGTGTACCTGCGCCCTCGCGGGATTGCGAACCGAGCACTGACGGACGGACCCAGCCCACCCGATTGGTAGCCTGGCGCCAGGACGAAGACGGTCACTGGATCGCGGTGCTGTCCTGCGGCCACACCCAACACCAGCGCCATCAGCCACCTTGGCAGTCGCGCCCCTGGGTCCTCGACCCGGCGCAACGCGACGCCCTGCTGGGCAGTTCCTTCGGCTGCGGCTGGTGCGCCCTCGAATCCAAAGAAAACCCTTAAGGAGCCCCGATGCCAGCCCGGAATATTCTGGTTATCAACTGTGGCAGTTCGTCGATCAAGTTCGCCCTGGTCAACGAGGCCCATTCGCAATTCACCCTCAGCGGCCTGGCCGAGCGCCTGGGCAGTCCGGAGGCCTCGTTGCACTGGCAACGCGGCAGCGGCGAACGCGACAGCCTGATGATCCCCGGCGCCGACCACCGCGTCGCGCTGTCGCAATTGCTGCCGCTGGTGCAAGGCGCCGCCGGCGGCAAGCTGCATGGCATCGGCCACCGCGTGGTGCATGGCGGCGAGCTGTTCACCGCCGCGCGCCGGATCGACGGCCCGGTGCTGGCGGCGATCCAGGCCACCGCGCCGCTGGCGCCATTGCACAACCCGGCCAATCTGCAGGGCATCGAAGCAGCGCTCAAGCTGTTCCCTACCCTGCCGCAGGTGGCGGTGTTCGATACAGCGTTCCACCAGAGCATGCCCGACTATGCCTATCGCTACGCGGTGCCGGAGTCGCTGTATCGCGAGCAGGGCGTGCGCCGCTATGGCTTCCACGGCACCAGCCACCGCTTCGTCGCCCGCCGCGCCGCCGAAATGGCCGGCCTGTCGTTCGGCGACAGCAGCTGGCTGTCGGCGCACCTGGGCAACGGCTGCTCGACCTGCGCCATCGTCAACGGCCAGAGCCGCGACACCAGCATGGGCCTGACCCCGCTGGAAGGCCTGGTGATGGGCACGCGCAGCGGCGACGTCGACCCCAACCTGCACAGCCACCTGGCACGCGCCCTGGGCTGGAGCCTTGAGCGCATCGAGAAGATGCTGAACAAGGAAAGCGGCCTGCTCGGTCTCTCCGGCCTGTCCAATGACATGCGCAGCCTGGAAAAGGCTCGGGACCAGGGCCACGCCGGCGCAACCCTGGCCATCGAGGTGTTCTGTTACCGCCTGGCCAAGTCCCTGGCCGCCCTCAGCTGCGCCCTGCCACATCTGGACGGACTGATCTTCACCGGCGGCATCGGCGAGAACTCACCATTGATCCGCAGCAAGACGGTTGCCCACCTGAAGTTGTTCAATCTCGTCCTGGATAAAGAAGCCAACGCCCGCTGCATTCGCGGCGTCGCCGGCAGCATCCACGCCTCCGGCCATCCGTGCGTGCTGGTGGTGCCGACCAACGAGGAACGGCAGATCGCCCTGGATACCCTCGCGCTGCTGGATGCCTGAAGGCCAGGGCCCGACCGATCGATTTGACAAGGACACCCTATGCAAACGTTTTTCATCGCACCGACCGGTTTCGGCGTCGGCCTCACCTCCATCAGCCTCGGCCTGATTCGCGCACTGCAGCGCGCCGGCCTGCGGGTTGGCTTTTTCAAGCCGATCGCCCAGCCACACCCCGGCGACCTCGGCCCGGAGCGCTCCAGCGAGCTGGTCGCCCGCACCCACGGCCTGAGCACGCCCCAGCCGCTGCCGCTGGAGCATGTCGAGCGGCTGCTCGGCAACGGCCAGCTCGACACCCTGCTGGAGGAGATCGTCAGCCTCTATCGCCAGGCTGCCGAGGGCACCGACGTGTTGATCGTCGAGGGCATGGTCTCCACCCGCCAGGTCAGCTATGCGGCACGGGTCAACGCCCACCTGGCCCGCAGCCTGGATGCCGAGGTGATCCTGGTCAGCGCGCCGGACCAGGACAGCGCCGACGAGCTGAAGGAGCTGTCCGACCGGGTCGAAGTGCAAGCGCAGTTGTTCGGCGGGCCAAAGGACCCGAAGGTGCTCGGCGTGATCCTCAACAAGGTGCGCGACCCGGCCGGCGTCGAGGCCTTCAGCGCGCGCCTCAAGGAGCATTCGCCACTGCTGAAGAACGGCGATTTCCGCGTCATCGGCTGCATTCCCTGGCAGGAGGAACTGAACGCGCCGCGCACCCGCGACATCGCCGACCTGCTCGGTGCCCGCGTACTCAATGCCGGCGACTACCAGCAACGCCGGGTGCAGAAGATCGTGCTCTGTGCCCGCGCCCTGGCCAATAGCGCCCAGCTTTTCAAGCCCGGCGTGCTGGTGGTGACGCCTGGCGACCGCGACGACATCATCGTCGCCGCCAGCCTCGCCGCAATGAATGGCGTGCCGCTGGCCGGCCTGCTGCTGTGCAGCGACTTCGCCCCCGACCCGCGCATTCTCGAACTCTGCCAGGGCGCCCTGCAGAGCGGCCTGCCGCTGCTGACGGTGACCACCGGCTCCTACGACACCGCCAACAACCTGCAGCGCATGAACCGGGAAATCCCGGTGGACGACCGCGAACGTGCCGAGCAGGTGACCGAGTTCGTCGCCGGCTACATCGACCACGATTGGCTGCGCCAGCGCTGCGGCGCCCCCCGCGAGCTGCGCCTGTCGCCACCGGCGTTCCGCTACGAGCTGGTCAAGCGCGCCCAGGCGGCGGACAAGCGCATCGTGCTGCCGGAAGGCAGCGAGCCGCGCACGGTCAGGGCGGCCGCCATCTGCCAGGCACGCGGCATCGCCCGTTGCGTGCTGCTGGCCAAGCCGGAAGAGGTGGCGGCGGTGGCCAAGGCCCAGGGCATCGACCTGCCGGCCGGCCTGGAAATCCTCGATCCGGACCTGGTGCGCGGTCGTTACATCGAGCCGATGGTGGAATTGCGCCGTGGCAAGGGTCTGAATGCGCCGATGGCCGAGCAGCAGCTGGAAGACACCGTGGTGCTCGGCACCATGATGCTGGCCCTCGACGAGGTCGACGGCCTGGTCTCCGGCGCCGTGCACACCACCGCCAACACCATTCGCCCGGCGCTGCAGTTGATCAAGACCGCGCCCGGTTACCAGTTGGTGTCCTCGGTGTTCTTCATGCTGCTGCCCGACCAGGTGGTGGTCTACGGCGACTGCGCGGTGAACCCCGACCCGTCGGCCGCCGAGCTGGCGGAAATCGCCCTGCAGAGCGCCGAGTCGGCCAAGGCCTTCGGCATCGAGCCGCGGGTGGCGATGATCAGCTACTCCACCGGCGAATCCGGCAGCGGCGCGGAGGTGGAAAAGGTGCGCGAAGCGACCCGCCTGGCCCAGGCCGGCAATCCCGAATTGCTGATCGACGGCCCCTTGCAGTACGACGCCGCGGCCATCGCCAGCGTGGCCCGGCAGAAAGCCCCCAAGAGCCCGGTGGCCGGCCGCGCCACGGTATTCATCTTCCCCGACCTGAACACCGGCAATACCACCTACAAGGCGGTGCAGCGCAGCGCCGACTGCGTCAGCGTCGGCCCGATGCTGCAAGGGCTGCGCAAGCCGGTGAACGACCTGTCCCGCGGCGCACTGGTGGACGACATCGTCTACACCATCGCCCTCACCGCGGTGCAGGCGGCCGGGCGCCGCTGACCCGACGCCTGCGGGGCGGTCAACCGCCCCGCAGGCCTTCCACCAACCAAACGCAGGGCTTGCAGTTGCATGGGCAGCCGGTACCCTGTGCCACCACTTCGTCCGTGGTGAGGGAACGCGGCGGGCGATCGACTGATTCCAGGCGGCCCAGACCGCCCCAATGCGGAGCTGACTTCCATGCTGCGTTTCCTGCCTGCCCCCCTGCGGGGTGTGCTCGCTGCCCTGATCCTGGCGGCCAATACCCTGATCTTCTGCTGGCCGCTGTTCTGCCTCGCCCTGCTCAAGCTGTTGCTTCCCTTCCGCGCCGTGCAACGCGCGCTGCGCAAAGGCATGCACTGGATCGCCGAGAGCTGGATCGCCGTCAACAGCGCCTGGATGAGCCTGGTGCAGCGCACCCAGTGGAATGTGCAGGGCATGCAAGGGCTGGATATGCGCCACTCCTACCTGGTCACCAGCAACCACCAGAGCTGGGCCGACATCCTGGTGCTGCAACGCCAGTTCAACCGGCGCATTCCCTTCCTCAAGTTCTTCCTCAAACAGGAACTGATCTGGGTGCCGGTGATCGGCCTGTGCTGGTGGGCCCTGGAGTTCCCGTTCATGAAGCGCTACAGCAAGGAATACCTGGCCAAGCACCCGGAAAAACGCGGCCAGGACCTGGCCACCACGCGCAAGGCCTGCGCACGCTACAAGGCCAACCCGGTGTCGGTGTTCAACTTTCTGGAAGGCACCCGCTTCACTCAGGCCAAGCACGACCAGCAGGCCTCGCCGTTCCGCCACCTGCTCAAGCCCAAGGCAGGCGGCATCGCCTTCGTGCTGGATGCCATGGGCGAGCAACTGGATGCACTGCTGAACGTCACCATCCACTACCCGGATGGCAGCCCGAGCTTCTGGGACTTGCTCTGCGGCAAGATCGAGCGGGTCGTGGTGCGCATCGAGGAAATGGCGATTCCCCGGCAGTTCCTGTGCAAGAGCTACGACCAGGACGATGAATACCGCCTGGCCTTCCAGCAATGGGTCAACCAGCTCTGGGAATCCAAGGACGCCCTGCTCGACCGCCTGCACCAAGAGTTCCCGTCCGGCCGGACGGCGCACTGACGCCCGGCAGGCCGTCGAAAACACCCGGCACTCCCGAACGGGACCGCACGCGGCCTGCCAACGAGCGATTCGAGCAGGCCGATATCAACGGCCTCGGCCAGGCCGCTAGGACTGCTCTTGCCGCACCAGCGTCGCCCACTCCACCGGATGTTTAAGCTGCTCGGCTTCCTTCGCCGGCCGCGCCGGCGCCACCAGGTAGCCCTGCATGATGTTGCAGCCGTGGGCCATCAGCCAGGCACGCTGGGCAGCGGTTTCCACGCCTTCGGCAATCACTTCCAGCCCCAGGTGACGACCCAGGTCGATGATGGTGCTGACCACCGCCGCATCCTTCGGCGAATCCAGCAGGTTGGCGACGAACAGCCGGTCGATCTTCAGCGTGTCCAGGTCGAAATGGCGCAGATAGGCCAGGGATGAGTAGCCGGTGCCGAAGTCGTCGAGCGCGATGCGCACCCCCAGGTCGCGCAACTCGGCGAGCTGCGTGTGGGTGTGCTCCATGTCGCTCATCAGCGCGCTTTCGGTGACTTCCACTTCCAGTTGCCCGGGTGCGAGCTGCAGCTCGTCGAGCACCCGGGCAAGATCGCTGGCCAGGCGCGGCATGCTGAACTGAACCGGGCTGACATTCAGGCTGACGACCAGTTGGTCGCCGAACTTCGGTTGCCAGGCATTGCATTGCCGGGCGCCCTCGTGAAACACCCATTCGCCGACCCGGTTGATCAGGCGGGTTTCTTCCAGCAGCGGAATGAACACGTCGGGCGCGATGGTGCCGGCCACCCGGTGCTCCCAGCGCAGCAGCGCCTCGAAACCGCGCAGTCGACCACTGTCCAGGTACACCTGGGGTTGGTAATAGAGCACGAAATCGTTGCGCTCGATGGCGCTGCGCAGGCTCTCCTCGAGCATCAGCCGCGAGCGGGCGCGACCGTTCATGTCCTGGGAGAAGAAGCGATACTGGCGCCGGCCGGCGCGCTTGGCCTCGTACATGGCGATATCCGCGGACGACAGCAGGCCGTCCACCGTCTGCCCGCATTCGGGGAAGCAGGCGATGCCGACGCTGGCACCGAGGGTCACCTCCAGTCCTTCCAGCTGGTAGCGCACCGAGATGACTTCGATGAGTTTTTCCGCCACCCGCGCGGCATCCTCGGGATGGTTCAGCGAGTCGAGCAGCACGGTGAACTCGTCGCCGCCCATGCGCGCCAGGATGTCGTAGGGGCGCATGCAGCTCTGCAACTGCTCGGCGACGCGCCGCAGCACCTGGTCGCCCGCCGGATGGCCGAGGGAATCGTTGATGCGCTTGAAGCCATCCAGGTCCAGGTACAGCAGGGCCATGCGCTTGCCGTTGCGGTCGATGCGCGCCAGCGCCGACTCCAGCGCCTGGTGGAAGCCGCGACGATTGAGCAGGCCGGTCAGGGCATCGGTGATCGCCTGGGATTCGAGCTGCTCGTGCAGGTCGCGCACCACCGACATGTCCGCGGCGATCACCACCATGGCGCGCTGCGCAGGGGCCAATGACGAACAAGCGAGCGACACCGGCAGCCGCCCGCCATTGGCGGTGCGCATGCTGGCGTCGTGCAGGCGGTAGGTGGTGCCGCGCCGCCAGTTGCGATAGAACTCGGTGGACTGCCAATCGTCGTCCTGGCGTGGCTCCAGCAGGTGGGACAACAGGTGGCTGCCCTTGAGGTCCTCGACCTTGCTGCGCAGCATGCGAGCGATGGCCGGGTTGGCGAAGTCGATCAGGCCCTGCTCGTTGACCACCAGGATGCCCTCGGCGGCATTTTCCAGCACCGAGGCGTTGAACGCCCGTGCGCTGTCCAGGCGCTGGTTGAGCACCTGCAGTTCATGCCGATTGCGCTCGTGCTGCAGCAGCGAGTTGATCTTGTGCCGCAGCACCTGGGTGTCGAACGGCTTGAGCATGAAGTCCACCGCCCCGGTGCTGTAGCCGCGCAGCACCGCATCCTGGGTCTGGGCGATGGCGGAGACGAAGATGATCGGCGTGTAGCGGGTGCGGGTGTTGCCGCGCATCAGGCGGGCCACCTCGAAGCCGTCCATGCCGGGCATCTGCACATCCAGCAGGACCAGGCTGATGTCCTCCTCCAGCAGGCACTGGAGTGCTTCCAGCCCCGAACTGGCGGTGCGCACGTTCCACTCTCCGTTATCGAGCACCGCCTCCATGGCAATCAGGTTTTCCTGGCGGTCATCCACCACCAACAGCGTTTGCTCGTAGTGCTGCGGTTTGCGCTGCGCTTGTCCCATCTCTTTCACCTCTCATGGCCCCGCCGGCGGAGCGCTTCGGGCTCCTCCGCGGCGGCGCCGCTCAGCCAACGGTAAAGCAGGTCCAGCAACTCCCGACGGTTCACCGGCTTGGGCAGGTAGTCGTCGGCGCCAGCGGCCAGACAATGTTCGCGATCGCCCTTCATGGCATGGGCGGTCAGGGCAATGATCGGCACGCGGCAGCCGTGCTCCTCTTTCAGCGCGCGTGTTGCGGCGTAGCCGTCCATGTTGGGCATGGCCATGTCCATCAGAATCAGATCGCAGGGGTAGCGGGTGAAGCAATTGATGGCATCCAGCCCGTCCTTGGCCGGGGTCACTTCCAGGCCAAATTCTTCCAGCAGCGCACTCATCGCATAGAGATTGCGCACGTCGTCGTCCACCAGCAGCACCCGTCGTTCCTCGAGCACGCTCAGGTCCTGCTCGCCGGACGACGGCTCGCGGCCAGGCGCGCGGCCGATACTGGCGAGAAAGCCCTGCACGGCCGAGCCAAGCGCGGCCAGGTCGCCCTCGCCCTTGCGCACGATCTGCGCCGAGTAGTGGCGCAAGCGCTGCAAGGTCTGCTGGGCGACATCCACTCCGGTGTTGAATACCACCCGCACACCGTCCAGGGGGCGTTCTTGTTCGAGCTCCTGCAACAGCTCGAAACCGTCCTTGCCGGGCAGGTCGAGATCGATCACCAGGGCGGCGAACGGCCCTTGCCGATATGCATGGAGCGCCGCGTCGGCGCTGTTCGCGGTGACCACGGTGAAGCCCATGTCGGCCAGGTGCTCGTAGTAGCGTTCCAGTTCCTGCGCGGCATCCTCCACCAGCAGCACCCGCAGCGGCTGGGCCTGGGCGGAATCCGCCAGCTCGCGCAGGACCTGCTGCAGGTCCAGGCGGGCGATGGGCTTGACCAGATAGCTGCCGACCTCGTCGTGCCAGCCCTCGGGCGGCGGCATGCAGGAAACGATATGCACAGGTAGCTGGCGATGGTCCTGCTGCGTGCGCAGGTAGCGATACACCTGCCAGCCGCTGCGATCCGCCAGGATGAGATCGAGGATCACCGCCACGAAGCGTTCCTGCCGCAACAGCTCCAACGCCTGTTCGGCACTGCGGCAAAGCACGCTGGAAAAACCATGGGCATGGGCTTCCTCGGCGATCACGGCGGCGAAGTTGCGGTCATCCTCGACGATCAGCAACGCCGGCCCCTGGCCGGCACGCAGCGGCTCATCGACTATCGCCTCGGCCACTGGCGCCGGCTCGGTGATCGGCAGGCGAACGGTAAAGCACGCGCCTTCGCCGGGAGCGCTCTCCAGGCTGATGTGCCCCCCCAGCACCTCGACCAGTTGGCGGGTGATGGCCAAACCCAGGCCGGTACCGCCGAAGCGCCGGCTGGTGGAGCCATCGAGTTGCTGAAAGGCGAGAAAGATGCGTTCGTGCTGCTCCGGCGGAATGCCGATGCCGGTGTCGCGCACCGCCAGGCGCAACCATTCGCGCCCGTCAGCCTCCGGCGGGTCGCTGCCGACCACCAGCTCCACCTCCCCCTGCTCGGTGAATTTCATGGCGTTGGACAGCAGGTTGCGCAGGATCTGATGCAGGCGCACGCGGTCGCCGTGGATCATTCGCGGCACCCCCGGCTCGATCCGCGTCAGCAGGCGCAAGCCCTTCAGCTCGGCCATCGGGCGCAGGCTGGCATCCAGCTCGGTCACCAGGTCGTGCACGTTCAGCGACTCCAGCTTGAGCTGCATGCTGCCAGCCTCGACCTTGGCGAGGTCGAGTACATCGTTGATCAGCCGCAGCAGATCGCTGCCGGCACGGTTGATGATCTCTGCGTGCATCACCTGCCGCTCGCTCAGGTTACCGGCATGGTTCTGCTTGAGCTGGTCGCTGAGGATCAGGATGCTGTTGAGCGGCGTGCGCAGCTCATGGGACATGTTGGCGAGGAACTCCGACTTGTAGCGATTGGCCTGGGCCAACTGCTCGGCCTGTTCGCGCAAGCGCTCCTCGGCGGCCTTGCGCTCGCTGATGTCGATGATCGAGGCCTGCACCAGCAGGTCGTTGCCGCTGCGCAGCGGCGCCAGGCCCACCTCCAGCGGTATCGAGTGGCCGTCGCGGTGCTGGCCGTACAGCTCGCGGTTGCCGCCCATGCGGCGCGGCTCGGGGCTGCTCAGGTAGCCCTCGCGCAAGGACACATGGCTGCTACGCAGGGCCTCGGGCAACAAGCGTTCCACCGGCTCGCCGAGCAGTTCCTGACGTCCGTAGCCGAACAACTGCTCGGTCTGCCGGTTGACCATGGCGATGCGGCCATCGCTGTCCACCAACACGATGGCGTTGGGCGACGCCTCGACCACCAGGCGGAAGCGCTCCTCGGCGGCCTTGCGCTCGCTGATATCGATGATCGAGGCTTGCACCAACATGGTGTCGCCGGCGCGCAGTGGCGCCAAGCCCACCTCCAGCGGTATCGAATGGCCGTCGCGGTGCTGGCCGTACAACTCGCGGTTGCTCCCCATGCGGCGCGGCTCGGGGTTGTGCAGGTAGCTCTCGCGCATCCCCGCATGCCCCTTGCGCAAGGTCTCTGGCAACAACAGCTCGACGGGCTGGCCGAGCAATTCCTGGCGGCTGTAGCCGAACATTTGCTCGGCCTGCCGGTTGACCATGGCGATATGTCCGAGGCTATCCACCAGCACGATGGCATTGGGCGAGGCCTCGACCACCAGGCGGAAGCGCTCCTCGGCCCCCTTGCGGGCCTTCAGATCGATCAGGTTGAGCAGAAAGCGCTCGCCGTCGTTGCTTTCCAGCGCCGTGAGGCTGAGGGCCACCGGCACTGACTCGCCGTCTTCGCGCAGGGCCTGGCTCTCGGCCAGCTTCGCTTCGTCCGTAGGGCTCTCCGGCAACACCAGCGTCTCGCCCAGAGCCGGCAGGAAGCGCCGCACCCGCTCACCCAGCAGCGCCGCCTGGGTCGTGCCGAGCAGGTCGGCGGCGCTCTGGTTGGCCAGCTCGATGCGTCCCTCGCCATTGCACAGCAAGGTCGCCACCGGCAACCGCTCGACAAGCATGCCGAAACGCTGTTCGCGCTCCAGCAGCTCCTCGCTGAGCCTCCGGCTCTGCCGCAGGGCACGTTCGCGCAGGTAGAGATAGCCACCGCACAACGCCGCCAGCAGGACGCAGGCGAGCAGCCCGACCCAGAGGCTGAAGGTGCTGCCGGTGTCATCCAGGCTACGCTCGTAGGCCGGCGTACTGGCGACCTCGAGCCGCCAGCTGCGCCCGTAGAGCCGAAGGTCGCGGCTGCGCTGGAATGTCGGCGCAACGGGGGGCGTGCTGGCGCCATTGAGCAGATCGCCGCCGCCCTCCCCCAGATCGATCAAATCGACGTGGTAGAGGTTGCTGCGCACGCCCAGCGTGCCCTTGAGCAGGTCCTGCACACGGAACGCGGCAAACACGGTACCTAGCCACGCCGCCTTGCGCTCTGCCGCGGTGGTCACCGGCGCCAGCGCACGGTAAACCGGCAGGAACAGGGAAACGCCGATCTGCTCGTTATGGTCGGCGTCCTCGGCGCGCTGCTGCGGGCCGCTGAGCACCGCTTCGCCGCTGTCGCAGGCCCGCTCGGCAGCGTACTGGCGAGCCTGCTCGCTGAGCATGTCATAGCCCAGCAGGCGACGGTTGCGCCAATCCAGCGGGTTGATGAAGCTCACCACCAGGTAATGATCCCGATCCCCCTCGGGAAACACGTGCATGGCCTGCCCGCTCTCATCGGCCTGCGCATCGATGAAGCCCTGCAACTGCCCGGCCTCGACGCTGCGTGCCCAACCGAGGGCCTGGATGCCGGGATAGCGGTCTTGCAGCTGCAACTGGTCGGTGGCCCGCTGCCATTCCGCTTCGGTCACCTGTTCCGAGCCCACCCACAGGCCCGAGAGGCCGCGCAGCACCATTTCGTAGGCGCGCATGCGGTCGCCGAGATTCTTTTCGATCTCATCTACCGTCAGGTCGAAGCGTTGCTCCTGCTCGACCCGTGTGCGTTCGTTCAACCCGTGCCATTGCCAGACGACCAGCCCACCGAGCCCCGTCAGCAATGTCAGCGCGACCAGCAGCGGAAGCCACGGTCTACGGGCCTGAAGAACGACTGTGTCATCCATGCGACCTCCTGTCCTGCGCCGCAACGGGCACCTCTGGTTACAGAGTTACCGCTGCCCCTATGGTTCCCCGAACCAGGCTAGACCACGCTCAGCATGGCAGTCGCCAGGAAACCGGCCGCAGCCAGTCGACGGACGGCAATGCCCGGCACGCCAACCACGCAGAAACGAAAAAGCCCCCGGCCACGCGAAGAGCGCGACCGGGGGCCTGCAGGGGCGGAATCAGTACTGCGCGTTGTTCAGCGGACGCAGGTTGATCTCGACCCGACGGTTCTGCGCACGCCCGGACTGGGTGGCGTTGCTCGCCACCGGCTGGTCCGGACCGGCGCCGCGGGTGCTGATGCGCGCGCCGCTGACGCCCTGGGCGGTCAGGTAGTTGGCCACGCTCTGGGCACGGCGCTGCGACAGGTTCATGTTGTACTGGTAGGAGCCGGTACTGTCGGTGTGGCCGACGATCTCGATGCTGTTCTGGTCGTATTGCTTCATCGAGTTGGCCAGGTTGTTCAGCGTCGAATAGAAATCGCCGGAAATATCCGCCGAGTCGGAGGCGAAGGTGATATTGCCGGGCATCACGAGCGTGATGTTGTCGCCCTGGCGCTGCACTTCGACGCCGGTACCCTGCATCTGCCGCCGTAACTCGGCCTCCTGCTTGTCGGCATAGTAGCCGTAGCCGGCACCGGCGGCGCCACCGACGGCCGCACCGATCAGCGCGCCCTTGCCGCGGTCCTTCTTGCTGGACGTCGCGGCGCCCACCGCGGCACCGGCCAGCGCACCGAGGCCGCCATAGATCGCTGTCTTGTTCGAACTGCCCTGCTGGTTCTCATAAGGGTTGTTCGAGGCGCAGCCGGCCAGCAAGGCGATGGCCGTGGCGCCGATGATCAGGCGGGGGGAAGTCTTCATGTACTGCTCCTGTTGGTGGTTCTAACACGCGGACTGGGCCCCATTAGAGCCACAAATCCGGGGTAAATTCCCAAAAGGCCATCACAGCCCGGCACGCACGAAGGGATTTTCCCGCATCTCGTCGCCCAGCCGGGTATCCGGGCCGTGACCGGTGACCACGGTGGCCTCCTCGTCGAGGCTATAGAGCCGCTGCCTGATCGAACGCTCGATGCTGGCGTAGTCGCCGCCCCACAGGTCGGTACGACCGATGCCGCGACGGAACAACGTGTCGCCGGCGATCAGCAACTTGGCCTGAGGAAACCAGAAGCTCATCGAACCCGGGGTATGCCCCGGCGTATGCAGGGCCACGCCACAGCCGCAGGCCAATGCCTCGTCATCCTTCAACCAGAAATCCGGCGCCGGCACCGGGGTGTAGGGCACGCCGAACATACGGCACTGCATTTCCAGATTGTCCCAGAGGAACTGGTCGCCCTGGTGCAGGTGCAAGGTGGCCCCGGTTTTCTCCTTCATCTGCCCGGATGCGAGGAAGTGATCGAGATGCGCATGGGTATGAATGATGCTGACCACCTTCAGCCCCAGCGCATCGAGGCGCGCCAGGATCAATTCGTGGTCGCCGCCCGGATCGACGACGATGGCCTGCTTGCTCACCGGATCGCCAATGATGGTGCAGTTGCACTGCAAAGGCCCGACAGGGAAGGTTTCTCGTATTAGCGCGGGTTTTGCGGCTTCCATGGGTATTCCTGTAGGATTAATGGCACATTTTTGGCACAGTGCGATTGAAGATGGCGACGATCAGGAAGAAAGGCCCATACCAGTGGCACGCCCAAATCAGGCGTAAAGGGTGGCCCCAACAGACCCGCACTTTCAACACCCAGGCCGAGGCGAAGGCCTGGGCAACGATGATCGAGCGCGAAATGGACGCTGGCGTGTTCGTCAGCCGCAACGAAGCGGAATCGACCTCCTTCGCCAAAGCCCTGGAGATGTACGCCGAGCAGGTTACTAGCAAGAAGCGCAGTAGCGATTCTGAGCTATCCCGCATCCAGGCTCTTCAACGCCACTCACTGGCCCTGAGATCGCTGGCCAGCATCCGTGGCGCTGACATGGCCAGCTACCGTGATCAACGCCTCGCAGAGGGGATGGCAGCAGCCACAGTACGCCGTGAGCTAGCTTTGATTTCGCACGTCTTCACCATCGCCCGCAAAGAGTGGCGCATGGAGTCCTTGAGCAACCCCGTGGAGCTGATTCGCCAGCCCAGTGTTGATGACGCCAGAGATAGGCGCATCTTGAGCGCAGACGTTTGGACACTGCGGGACGGCAAACTGATTTGCGAGCACCTGGACGAGCTGGAGATGATCTGTCGCTATGCTCGCTCGACCGAGCTACCTCTGATTGCTCGATTCGCCGTAGAAACCGGTATGCGCCGCAGCGAGATTTCGAGCCTGGTACGAACCAACGTCGATGTGAAGAAACGTACTGCGATTTTGCCAGTCACCAAGAATGGTTCTGCCCGTGGCGTACCACTCTCAAGCCTAGCCGTTGAGATAGTGACGAGCCAACCCATGCTTGAGGATGGCCGAGTATTTAAGAGCAGGCCAGACACCATTACAAAGGCCTTCAACGACGCCGCAGACTACGCTCGCCAAGCTTATGAGGAAGGACTTACCCTGCAACTACAGGATCAAGGCCTTCCTCAAAAGGAGGTCCAGCAACAGATCGACAATGATCCGTTCCTGTTAGAACTGCGGTTTCACGACCTGCGCCATGAGGCAACCTCGCGGCTAGCTGAAATATTTCCACTGCACGAATTGACTAAAATCACAGGCCATCAGGACACAAGGATGTTGATGCGATACTACCATCCCAGAACAGAGGATCTAGCCAAGAAGCTAAGCTAGCCAACTCAAATCTGAGCGATAATTTCATCAGCAATCCTTTCACGCTCCAGATTTGGCGCACCAATTCGCCCATAATATCTCGAAAAACGACTAACTACAGACTCTGCAAAAGGCGAGTCAAGCGTCGCAATTCTCTCAACTCTCGCAGCCCCCAAATCAGCCAAAGGAAAAGTTTTTACCCGCTGAAAGTCCACGACATGATTATCTAGGAAAACAGTTTTTGGAAGAAACTTATATCTTTCCGGCTGGGACTTCTGCCTATTGTCACCTATTAAATTCTTCAAAGCACCTATTTGATTACCATTAGGCTGCCCACCATCTCTTTTAGCATCAGCAACCCCCGAATACTCAACACACTGAGCCAAAGGAACGCACTCAGCCACAACTAACAACTCAACCTTACCCTGAACAAAGTCGCAGGCCGGATTAAGCACAAGAAAAATCTGACCCTCCACCCTGAGAATATCGCCGCTTTGGATTGAGTCACCTAAAGCAGGCCAAATATAAACCTCTGCTGGATGGGCAACATCTTGCACATCCCCCTCCTTCAAGAACTTGCGTATTGACGCCCCCTCAAGCGCACTGCCAAGCCGCCGCGCCAGCAAATAAGCCAAATCCCGAACATCGCAGATCGCCCCATCTCTTTTCCAAAACTCATCAACATGCGACCATAGATACAAGCGCTGCTGCTCCTGGATATATCTAATCAATTCCGGCAGCCGTGTTGAGAAAACATCTCTAACAGCTTGGCGAAGGCGATCAGCATCCTCATCTCCCTTAGCAACAACCTGAACAAAAGGAGTCTTCAGAGACTCAACCTTATGAGAGTGCCCCGTATAGAATACGACAGGAACGAAATGAGCCTCTCTCAAAAGATCAAGAACTTCCTGCCCCTTTAAATCTATCTTCCCCGCATCATCCCTCAAATCCAGGACGACGAGATCGTAGCGAGAAACCAGCACCTTCTCCTTGGCCAACTCAAAACTCGTGCAGACTTCACAAGTGATTTCGGCGCCATCCAAAGTCCTAGCACTTTGCAATATTTCAGCCGTCTGCTGGGCCATAGCTTCGTCATCATCAACAACTAGAAAATTCCATTTCATATTCAAACCCTCTTGCAAAGCCTTATTCTGAACGCAGCACCTGGCAAATCACCACCACTCAACAACTCCAAGCTTCCACCATAATAGTTGGATACCATCTCACCAACTATCGATAACCCTAAACCAGCACCATCTTTACGCGTAGAGTAATAGGCATCAAAAATCGAATCCCTATCCTCTTCAGGCACCCCCGGCCCGCTATCCGAGAAAAGCACATCAACAAAACCCTCAGCAGTACGCTCAACTGCCACAAATATCTTTCGAGCATCCACAGGAACGAATTGAAGCCAATAGATACTATTGTCAATTAAGTTGACAAACACCTGCTGCATCTCATGCGGATCAAGGCGAACCAGGGTCTGCGTATCGGACACGCCATAGCTTATAGAAGACGACTTAAGCTGACCCTCAAAAATATCAAAAGAATCTTGTATAATTTTCTCTAGGTAAAGCTGCGGGGGACGCCCAGATTTTCGCCCACCAAATGGCTCTATTCGTTTAAATATAAGACTGAGAACCTTTGATTGCTCCTTAATTCTAAGCAATCTCTGATATACGGTCTCTAGCTTAGACTCTCCCGAATAGCCAAAGTCCTCCAAATCCTCCTGCCCAAGCCCAGCCTGACCAGAAATAGTTGCAAGAGGCTGCCTCCCCTCATGCAAAACCGCATCAACTAACTTGCCCAAAGTGGCAAGACCACTATATCTAGCAACAACCTTCTTTATGCTTTCAATTCGCCGAGAAAAATCCGCCTCGACACTGTCAACTAAATTTCTTGCAAGAGCATCATTAGGGTGCGCTTTTTGCAGATGCTGTCTAATCCCCGAAAGATCCAACGCATCAAACAACCCCCCCTGCTTTACTCCGTCTTCACCTGCAGGAGAGGCAGGTTGTTTTCTAGACTTATAGCGGACGTCCTCCATCCTAGACAGAATGCAAAACATCAAATCTTTCAAGTCCGTATAAGCCTGACTTTCACGCATACCTTCACGATTAGACTGATCCTTTAGATCAGGATTACCATCCGCCGTAATAGATATGTAACCAACAATTTGGTTATTTGAAAGCCTATAAACTGGCTTCTGGACACGCCTCAAGTCCAAACGCAGCCAGTCATTATTAGGCTCACCATAGGGCATGACACGAAACCCATCCCTATAGATGTTTATACCTGCAAAATTATCAAGATCCTTTCGAACACTAGAAATTGTCCCACCAATCATTTGCTGAACATTTCCCAGCTCATCCCGATCCCAAACTCTCAGCTGAACCTTAAAAGCACCACACTCTGGCGGCCTGTAATTCTCTTCCATAGACTCGACGGAGAGGTCATCTCGCATCACCCACCCGGACTTAGGGTGATGAAAAAAAGCACCACGAGCCAATTGCTCAGCCCCTGATGCTAGCACTTGGTAAACAAAATAATACGTGCCATCAGCATTAACTTGGCCCTCCACCATATAGTGGGGATATTTAATAACTTGCGGCGGTGAAATCTCCGAGGAATACTGTTCAAAGCCGGCAGGAGCTTCAATTTTAATCTTAAAACCAGGCAACTCTGAAAATGGCGAAACTAATCTAGATAGCCCCCGCTGTATTTCATCGAAGCTGATATTTTTCCAGTCCCCCTTCAACCTCGACATACTTAGAGAGGTGCCGTGCTCCGCAATAGAGGCTGCAGGCCGCTCCTCAATCAAAACCCTAACTTCATCCAAATACTTCTCTTCATCATCAAACTGAGTCCAGTCAAATACAGCCCTGACCTCCTCAGCACCACCGCGCCGCCTACTAACAAGTTCAAGCTCATCAGCTAAACGAGAGGCAGCGAATCTTCCAATACCCTTCTCACCAAGAACCCTACGACCACTCTCCGATACTTTATTTTTTACCTTACTTGGCGTCGCCGGCTCCATCCACGCTCTTTCCACCGTTAATCTATCCATGCCTTTTCCATTATCAATGACATGAATACTGCCCTCTCCCTGCTTAAGAGGGCCAACAAACTTTACAAGAACTTCACTAGCGTCGGCATCATATGCATTTTTAACCAGCTCAATAATGGCAACACTATCACTACTGATTAGTTCTTCCCCTAGAGTCTTCATAATTCTTGCTCTAGGCCTAAAGGCTGAACCCGACATAAAACCTCCAAAAAAAGGCTCACACCCTTATGAGTGCAAGCCGCATTTTATAATGGTCACGCCTTCACATCATGCAGCTTCTTTATTCTTCAAAAGAGCCTGTCGCCGAATAGATGCAACAATTGCCTCCATCACAGGCGAGCAAACTGCATTGCCCATCAGCTTAACCTGCTCACGCCTTGTAACTTCTGGAAAGCGATAATTCCCAGGAAAACCCATTGCTTTCCTTAACTCATCAGGCTGCAGCATTCGCATTTTATGCCCCTCTGGGGATGGAGTGACAAAAGCAAATCGATCGATTGTCGTTACCGTTCGCAATGGCATATCCATTCTTTGCCACCCTCCTCCCCCATCACTGCCGTAATAAACTATGAGAAATGACTCATTCGGCCCCAGTTCCTCAATAGCCCTATCAGCTCTAGCAAGAGTGTCCTTTGCACGCCGGGGAGTCCTAAGCGGACTCATCTTATATTTCCCACTGAGATCCAGAATATCCCAGACAGTTTTATGACTATTATTGAGCGGCAAGATCAATTCAGGCTCATCCTGGAGATCCGCAATCATAAAAAGACGACGGCGACGCTGAGCAACACCAAAGTCTGATGCATCAATTATTTGTTCACGAACTTTGTAATTAAGGCGCTTCAACTCTGACATCAACTCCTGATAGCGAGGCCAGGGTTTCATATGAACAACATTCTCAAGAGTAATCCACCGCGGTTTCATTACCTCTGCATAGCGAATCACCTGAAACGCAGTTTCTCGGCTTTCTTCGGACCGAGGTTTAGCACCCCGAGCACAAGTATGGTGAGTGCACTCAGGAGATGAGATAAGAAGGTCAATCGGGCCGGTTTTTCCGAGAACTTCTTCAGGCGTCAAATCACGAAGATCTTTATGAAAGACATGAGCCTTAGGGAAGTTTATCTTGAAGGACTCAATGGCCGGCTGCCAAATATCAACCCCACCAACGATAGTAGCGCCCCCGTCCCTGGCCCCCAAGCTGGCCCCACCGGCCCCGCAGAACATGTCAAAAGCGCGAATTTGATCCATTGAACAACCTTCCGTTTTATCTACTGGCCAGGCTACCAGGTTCCCGGCACCATGCAACCTTTAATATGACCAAGGACAGTCAATGAGCGATAACCTGGTGTACTCCCTGGAGGAGCTTGAGGACGCAGACCTAGTAATCGATGCCCGCTATGCAGGAAGCCGCAATGGCAACGCCAGTGATGACCCTCTAACCCGGTTGCTGAGCCTGAGCAATCAAGGTGGCTTCCGGATTCGTGGTACTCGCAATGACCCGAAGCTGATTGCCCTGATCTCCAGCATGGAAGACCAGGACTGGCCCGATGGTCTCGATTTATCAACCGGTGTGTTCACCTACTACGGGGACAACAAGCAGCCCGGCCGCAGGCTGAACGAAACGAACCGCTATGGCAATAACCTCCTGGAGCTAGTTTTTGGCCACTTGCATGCAGGAGAGCGCCATAAAATTCCGCCGATCCTGGTCTTCACCAAAGCCGGTGTGTATCGGGATGTGGTGTTCCGCGGTCTTGCTGTACCAGGTGCGGTTGGCAGCACTCATAACGATGACTTGGTAGCCATCTGGCACACCACCAAGGGGCAACGATTCCAGAACTACCGGGCAACGTTCACGATCCTGGATCTGCCACGCATCCCCCGCGCTTGGCTCTTCGACATTATTCAGGAAGGCGTCCGCGGAAGCGAAAGCGCCCACGCCCCGCTGGAATGGATGAGATGGCTGAAGTCAGGCCAATACACCCCTCTGATTGCCAAGCGCTCACAACCGATACGCTCGAAGAAAGAACAGCTCCCCTCCTCCAAGCCAGACACAGACATGCTGACGGCTTTGCACCAACACTTCCAGGCAGACCCCTACAGTTTTGAGGCATGTGCTGCACATCTAGTCCGTCTTTGCCTGCCTGATACGGTCGAGCTGGATCTGACGCGCCCATTTCGGGACGGGGGCAGGGACGGGATTGGTAAGCTGAGAATCGGCAGGGCCGAATCATCCGTGCTTGTTGATTTCGCAATCGAAGCCAAATGTTACGCAACCAGTAGCTCGGTGGGTGTACGCGAAGTCTCTCGTCTGATTTCTCGCCTGCGTCATCGCCAGTTCGGTGTGCTGGTCACCACCTCCTGGGTTCACGATCAGGCATACAACGAAATCGTTGAAGACGGCCACCCAGTAATGATTCTTGCCGGGAAGGACATCATCGATCTCCTTAAAGAGGCTGGATTGAAGAGCGAGGAGGCCCTCAGGCAATGGCTTGAATCCAGCTTCCCGCTCAGCAAACCTTGAGCTATGTGCGCAGACATTCTCACACCTGCAGAACGTTCCCTGATGATGGCGAAGATCAAAGGTCGCCACACCAAACCCGAGCTGGTCGTTCGATCACTTTGCCATTCGATGGGATTGAGGTACCGGCTCCATCGAAAGGATTTGCCTGGCTCACCAGACCTTGTATTCCCCAAACTCAGACTGTGCCTGTTCGTCCATGGCTGCTTCTGGCATCAACATCCCGGCTGCAAATACGCTTATAAGCCCAAGAGCAGGCAGGAATTCTGGCTACCGAAGCTGGCAAGGAATGCGGAAAGAGACAAGGAAAAGGGGGAAGCCCTACAAGGAATGGGGTGGAGAGTGGGAGTTATTTGGGAGTGCGAAACAAAGAATCCTCACCAGCTACGGGAGAGGATCCTGAGTTTACTTGATCGGAAGGTCAGCCCCTTCGATTGAGCGAGCTACAAGTGGAACAGTGATACAACCATACGATATGGTTCATGATCTTCTTCTCTCCAAAATCCGTCTTGTAGAAGGCCGCGATGCTGAGAGGAGTTGAACGCAACAGCGCCCCCGATGGACAGTTTTCTGGACGAGGAGCCCCCAAGTCGACAGGGCGCAGTCCAACCCCGCAAATGCTCCCACCAACACGCTCTTCCAACCCAGAAATTGATGCTACTGGCATTTCCAGGGCGCTTTTTGGAATGATACCCAAGGTAGCTGGATCAAAGCCTTTGTATATCGCCGACCTAAATTCTGGCAGTTCCTCTGCCCCCAGATTCGCCTTAACACTGAAAGAGCGAGCAGGCATTTCCGTCACACTCTGGTACTTCACGACAAGCGAGCTATCCGGATCTCCCAGCATGTGTTGAACCCCCACCTCAGCCAGCACCACATTCGTTGGATTGTGATTCCGGGTAACGATGTCCTGATAGCTTTCACGATCAGGAATCAGACGCTCTGTAATATTGAAGAACTTTTCCACCCCCCCCCTAAAAGAGCCACGATGACGATACCTGCAGCAGTCAGTTTTGTCAGATTACTACGTCGTTTACCAATGCTCATTCCCACGACTCTCCTGGATATGCGTTTGTTGGGCAGTAGTATGGATAACGTTCCAAACCGAATTTTCAAGTCAGGGCGAAAGCTTATTTTCCCTAACTAAGCGGTCCCGCGCCCTGATCACAACGTCCAGAGCAAGCCATAACGCCCCTGGCGTTGGATCATCAAGCGCGGCCTGCAGGTAGGCCCGAATAGTCTCCTCGTCCTTAAGGTGGGCGACAGCGTCGAACGATTGCAGCCCCCGACTAGGCTGCATTTCATTATCGTGTCGCATCATGCTCCCCTGTTGAGCCGTAGGCGAATAAAGCAGGTGGTGAGGTGGACGGTAGGCCTACCTCACACATCCTGCCCTGACCCAAAAGATAACAGCCGCAAACCAACTCGTCACCGCATGTAATCAGTAGGCACTTTTCACGCCATCATGCTGCACTTATACGTCACCTCCATGCCATTTAATTGCAACCAAAAACCATCAGAGCCAACTCGTGCAATACACCGCAAGCCATTGTTGACCTACGCAACAGACGATGCATATATTTCCCCAAAACCAATACAACAAGACCAACCAGATGCCAGCGCCAACAGACAGCAAAAAGCCGTTAAAACTTCGAACGATTTCGCTTATGAACATGCTAAGAGTCGAAGTCGGCGCTAAAAATCCCCACCAATTCAGCGCATGGTTCCAAGAGAGCGCCACGAACTTTAACTGGCCAGACTTAGTTGACTCCAACCGACTATATAAATACTTCAAAGGCCGAGTCAGCCGACACCCTTTCCAGATACTTAAGATGCTTGGTCAAGTCTTCAGCGATGTCGACAAAAAGTACTGGGAGGGGCCAGAGGGACTATGGATATCTCTATGGGGAAGCCATCTTGAACTATCTACAATTATCAAGAAGACATGCAACTCTTCTGAGAGAGACTCCATTGATAACGCAATAAAAAACTTTTTTACACGAATACTCGTGCATGGAGAAAGCAACCTACCTGCATCAGTTTCGATATATAGATATTTATCAATCACCGATCCTTACTCTCGATTTTCGGACGGCAATGGATTTTCAATGGCCTACAGCGCGTATCAGCAGGCTCTTAAAGATTTAGAGACAGCAGAAATCAAGAACACTCTTACTGAACTGGGGGTATACGAAGGCGTCCGGCAAGAGATCATCGAAATAGAGAGGACACGGATTGCCTCTAAGCCCACCTGGGTCACTCCGCTAGAGTGCGAACGCTTTTAGTCGTGGCGGGATGCGATCAATACCCGCTGGATTACCTGCTTGGACCAGAAGTTATCCACAGGCCGACTAGGTAAATATAGGGTAGAAGAAAGGTAGGGAGCATTTACCACCTCTGCAGCCCCCGCCAGCCGGGGTTGTCAGCCTGAGGGGAAGAATGCAACCCCGATACCGATGGAATGCAACCCCGATAGAATGGAATCCAACCCCGATACCGGTGGAATGCAACCCCGATGGCTAGGCGGCGCTACAACCGTACCCACACGGCCTGCTCCTCCCCCTTGGTGCTCATCTCGATGCGCGCCGCTGCGATGATCTCAACGCGCTCCAGCTCCTGCATGGCAGCCTTGAGTGACAGCCTGAACTTGCACATTGGGCTGCAGTACTGGAGACGCTCCTTCAGCCAGCTCAAACGGAAGCGCTGCACACGCTCATCTGATGTCGACACCAATCGCTGCAAAGCCTTGGCGATGTCCTGCCTGATCTTGCCCAGCAATCGTGGACACGTGTTTAAGCCCTCATCCTGGCCTCGAAGCCCTCTGGGCTGATGTGCCCCA
>NZ_JBSKHQ010000016.1:0-130763 GCF_057128665.1 Zestomonas ipomoeae | reverse complement strand
AGGTCATGCTTCTCTCGTCCTCATGGGGGGCTAATCATCCCCTAACGAGGTGTCCACGAGAATTAGACCAGGACACTGCAGCGTTACGCCTATGACGCGTTCGGCAACGTGCTGACCCATACCCGCAGCGGTGCGTGGGGCAGCTACACCACTCACTACGATTACGATGCGGGTGACCGAATCACCCGGCTCGGACGTAGCGATGGCGGGGAAGTCAGCTACGCAAGAGATGCGCTTGGGCGGGTCAGCGGCGTTACCGCCGTGATCAACGGGCAGCAAAAAAATCTACTGAGCGGGCGCAGCTATCGTGCCGATGGCCTGCATACGGCGCAGACCTTCGGCAACGGCCTTAGCGAATCCCGCGCCTACGACCTCTCGGGGCGGCTTATCCAGCAGACGATTGTCGCTGACAGCCGGCGTTTCGATTACGACTGGAACGGCAATCTCACCCGTCGTCAGCTACCTCTCCAGCAAGACGAATTCCGCTACGACGGGCTGAATCGTCTGGTCGGCTTCACCCTGGGAAGCGAGGCCCCAGTTAGCTACGCCTACGACAGCGTCGGCAATCGCCTCAGCGAGACTGGGCCGGTAACTCGCAATCACAGCTATGCCAGCGGCTCCAACCGCCAGTTGACCAAAGCGGGAGCAGCCCTCAGCCACGATGCCGCCGGCAACCGCACCAGCGACGGGATACGCACCTTCACCTACAACGCGGCCAATCGGCTGTACCAAGTTTACGAGAACGGCCAGCTCACCGCGACCTATACCTACAACGGCCATGGCCAGCGAGTGAAAAAGACCACCGCTGCCGGCACCACCCATTACCACTACGACCTGAACGGCCAACTGCTGGCTGAAATGCAGGACGGCCGTGTCACCCGCGAATACGTCTAGCTGGACGGGCAACCACTTGCACAGATCGCAGAAGATGGCGAAGTGCTCTATCTGCACACCGACCACCTTGCCACACCCCGTCAGGCAACCAACGCCAACGGCCAGGTAGTCTGGCGCTGGGACAGCGACCCATTCGGCACCACCCAACCGAAGGAAGACCCCGATGGCGATGGCACTGCCGTAACCGTCAACTTGCGCTTTCCGGGGCAGTATTTCGACCAAGAGACCGGACTGCACTACAACTACTTCCGCGATTACGACCCGCAGACCGGGCGCTACGTCGAGAGTGATCCGATTGGATTGAAAGGCGGATTGAATACCTATGGGTATGTGGGCGGGAATCCATTGAATAAAATAGACCCGAAAGGATTATATGACCCCAGTTGTGGTTGGCCTATAGGCCTACAATGGCTTTGCGATAAGGACATTGATGTGCCTGATGTTCCAGTACCTGATGAAGTTCCCACTGACCTTCCTCCTGGCTTGAGGCAGTGCACTCTGTCTCCTGCATTTGAAGGATGTATTGCCTGTTGTACCGGTGCTGGAGTTATGACAAGTATCTGCAAAACAAAGTGCATGGCAGAGCCCAAGTATAAGTATTTTGGGTTTCTTGAGCCAAGTGCTAAGCAGGGGTTAATATGCCCAAGCATGTAAGGAGAGAACCATGAGTAAAATTTATGCGCTATCGGCTCTATTCTCTCTATTGGGTTTGATATTTGGTTATGCACTTGGTGGGTATGTTACCCATAAAGAAGCGGAGATTTTTTATGCCAAGGAAATTCAGTCTCGAACTGTTACAAATGCAGTATTATTACTCGGTGGCTTGGAGTTGATGCGGCAAGGAAATAGTGGCAAAGCTATAGCTATGCAAGAGAAGATATTGTGCGGTTATTTATTATCAATTGATATGAATCAGGATGTTGAGATAGAGGTTGACGACTACATTGGTGACTTCTGGTCGAGAGTAAACCGGTATGCTGAGTCGTATTTTCCTTCAAAAACCACAAAAAATTGCTGGACAACTACTGAGGAAAAAAACTGACACAGGAGCTTACCGGTTAATAGCCTTGTAGCTAGCAAGTAGCCTGGAAGTTAGGTGGAAAGCCGCGTTGGGGGTTTTCCAACCTACGCAGATTCAGGCATCCGTAGGGTGGACAACGCGAAGCTTGTCCACCAGTGCTGAACAAGCGATTTGCAAATATCCGAGCCCCCTAGTCGTAGGTGATGTTGATCCGCACTGACCGGAATTGCTCATTGTTCCTAGCGCTGATGAACTGAAAAAGGGTCGGATTTACTGACTGCCGCTCTTACCCTAAATGAAAACGGGCCACATCAAGTGGCCCGTTTTCGTTTCCATCACTCGCTCAGCTATGCGCCGATGGCGGGGTCAGGCGTTGGGTGCCGGGGTCTTTCCAGGTGTCGGCGACGGTTTCTTCCATGGCTTGCTGGATCGCCCGTTTGCGGCGTTCTTCGGCGCGGCGGGTGAGGTACCAGGCGAGGAAGGTGAACAGTGACACCGAGAGCAGGATCAGGCTGGCGATGGCATTGATGTTCGGCTTCACGCCCAGGCGCACGGCAGAGAAGACTTCCATCGGCAGGGTGGTGGAGCCGGGGCCGGAGACGAAGCTGGCGAGTACCAGGTCGTCCAGCGACAGGGCGAAGGACATCATGCCGCCGGCCGCCAGGGAGGGGGCGATCATCGGGATGGTGATCAGCAGGAACACCTTCCACGGCTTGGCGCCGAGGTCCATGGCCGCTTCTTCGATGGACATGTCCAGCTCGCGCAGGCGCGCCGAGACCACCACCGCGACGTAGGCGGTACAGAAGGTGGTATGGGCGATCCAGATGGTGACGATGCCGCGCTGGGCTGGCCAGCCGATCAGTTGCGCCATGGCGACGAACAGCAGCAGCAGCGACAGGCCGGTGATCACCTCGGGCATCACCAGCGGCGCGGTGACCAGGCCGCCGAACACGGTGCGGCCCTTGAAGCGAGTCACGCGGGTGAGCACGAAGGCGGCCAGGGTGCCCAGCGCCACCGCGGCGATGGCCGTGTAGCAGGCGATCTCCAGCGAGCGGGCCACGGCGCTCAGCAGTTGATCGTCGTGCAGCAGGCCGATGTACCACTTGAGCGACCAGCCGCCCCAGACGGTGACCAGCTTGGAGGCGTTGAACGAATAGATGACCAGGATGACCATCGGCAGGTAGATGAACAGCAGGCCCGCCCACAGCATCAGGTTGGAGAATCCGAAGCGCTTCATACCTTGCCCTCCAGCTCTTTCGCCTGGTTACGGTTGAACAGGATGATCGGCACGATCAGCACCGCCAGCATTACCACCGCCAGGGCGGACGCCACCGGCCAGTCGCGGTTGTTGAAGAACTCCTGCCAGAGCACCTTGCCGATCATCAGCGTCTCGGGGCCGCCGAGCAGTTCCGGAATCACGAACTCGCCCACCGCCGGGATGAACACCAGCATGCAGCCGGCGACGATGCCGTTCTTCGACAGCGGCACGGTAATCTTCCAGAAGCTGTTGAAGTTGCTGGAGCCCAGGTCCGCTGCCGCTTCCAGCAGGCTCTGGTCATGCTTGACCAGGTTGGCGTAGAGCGGCAGCACCATGAACGGCAGGTAGGAATAGACCACGCCGATGTACACCGCGAGGTTGGTGTTGAGGATGCGAATTGGCGAGTCGATTATGCCGAGGGCGAGCAGCACGCTGTTGAGCAGGCCGTTGCTGCTGAGAATGCCCATCCAGGCGTAGACGCGAATCAGGATCGCGGTCCAGGTCGGCATCATGATCAGCAGCAGGAAGACAGTCTGCTGCTCCTTCGGCGCGCGGGCGATGGCGTAGGCCATCGGGTAGCCGATCAGCAGGCAGAGCAGGGTGCTGATGGTGGCGACCTTCAGCGAGCCGAGGTAGGCGGCGAGGTACAGGTCGTCCTCGCTGAGGAAGATGTAGTTGCCCAGGTTGAGCACCACTTCCAGCTTGCCTTCGACGTAGCTGTAGATTTCCGTGTAGGGCGGGATGGCCACTGCCGCTTCGGCGAAGCTGATCTTCAGGACGATGAAGAACGGCAACAGGAAGAACAGGAACAGCCAGAGAAACGGTATGCCGATGACTGCATGCCGGCCCCGCGGCAGCATTCGGCGCAGTTTTCCCATGCTCATGATTGCAGTACCACGCCGCTGTCGTCTTCCCAGTACACCACCACCGGCTCGTCCCAGGTCGGGCGCTTGCCGCGGCGTTCGGCGTTGGCGATGAACGCCTGCACGATCTGCCCGGAGGTGAGCTTGATGTGGTACACGGAGTGGCCGCCGAGGTAGGCGATGTCGTGCACCACGCCGTTGCACCAGTTGTAGTTCGGGTGCTCATGGTCGTCGGGCAGCTGGCTGGCCATCAGCAGCTTTTCCGGACGCAGGGCGTAGGTGACGTTTTTCTCTTCGGCGCGGGTGGAGATGCCGTGGCCGATGTAGATCGGCTTGTCCAGTTGCGGGCAACTGATGATGGCGTGGTCGGCGTCGTCGGTGGTGATCTCGCCGTCGAACAGGTTGACGTTGCCGATGAACTCGCAGACCAGGCGGCTGGCCGGGGTCTCGTAGATGTCGATCGGGCTGCCGGTCTGGGCGATCCAGCCCATGTGCATGATGGCGATGCGCTGGGCCATGGTCATGGCTTCTTCCTGGTCGTGGGTCACCATCACGCAGGTCACGCCGACCCGCTCGATGATCTCCACCAATTCCAGTTGCATCTGCGAGCGCAGCTTCTTGTCCAGCGCGCCCATCGGTTCGTCGAGCAGCAGCAGCTTCGGCCGCTTGGCCAGGGAGCGGGCCAGGGCCACGCGCTGGCGCTGGCCGCCGGAGAGCTGGTGCGGCTTGCGGCGGGCGTACTGGCTCATCTGCACCAGCTTGAGCATCTCGGCCACGCGGGCGTCGATCTCGGCCTTGGGCAGGCCATCCTGCTTGAGGCCGAAGGCGATGTTCTGCTCCACGGTCATGTGCGGGAACAGCGCGTAGGACTGGAACATCATGTTGATCGGCCGCTCGTAGGGCGGCATGTCGGTGATGTCCTCGCCGTCGAGCAGGATGCGCCCTTCGGTCGGCCGTTCGAAGCCGGCGAGCATGCGCAGCAGGGTGGATTTACCCGACCCGGAGCCGCCGAGCAGAGCGAAGATCTCGCCCTTGTTGATAGTCAGGGACACGTCGTCCACGGCTACCGTCTCGTCGAACTTCTTGGTCACCCGGTCGATTTTTACCAGCACCTCTTTAGGTTGCTGGTCGCCGGTGAGGGCTTTCTTGTAGGCACCGGAGGAGGCTATCGCCATTACCACAACTCCCAACATTTGAGGGCCCGACCCCTGCGGCCGGGCCTTGGAACTAGCGACCCGCCTTGACCTTGGTCCAGGAGCGGGTCATCAGGCGCTGCACCTTCGGGGGCAGCTCGGCGGACACATAAAGCCGGTCCAGCACCGCTTGGGGTGGGTAGACGGCTGCGTTGTTGCGTACTTCGGGGTCCATCAGCTCGCCCGCCGCCAGGTTCGGGTTGGCGTAGCCGACGTAGTCGCTGATCGGCGCGATCACGTCGGGGCGCAGCAGATAGTCGATGAAAGCATGGGCCTGCTGCACGTTGGCGCTATCCACCGGAATGGCCAGCAGGTCAAACCACAGGTTGCTTCCTTCCTTGGGGATGGCATAGGCGATGTCGATGCCCTTGCCGGCCTCCTCGGCGCGTGCGGCAGCCTGGAATACATCGCCGGAGAACCCGGCGGCGACGCAGATATTACCGTTGGCCAGGTCGGAGATGTACTTGGATGAGTGGAAATAGGTGACGTACGGGCGTATTTCCAGCAGTTTGGCCTCCGCCTTGCGGTAATCCGCCGGGTCGGTGCTGTTCGGGTCGAGCCCCAGGTAGTTGAGCATGGAGGGGATCATTTCGTCCGCCGAGTCCAGCAGGGCGACACCGCAGCTCGACAGCTTGGCGATATTCTCCGGCTCGAACAGCACGGCCCAGGAGTCGATCCGCTCGACGCCGAGGGCGGCCTTGACCTTGGTCACGTTGTAGCCGATGCCGTTGGTACCCCACAGGTAGGGTACGGCGTACTGGTTGCCCGGATCGTTGCGCTCGAGCTGCTTGAGCAGCGCCGGATCGAGGTTGTTCCAGTGGGGCAGCAGGCTGCGGTCGAGCTTGTGGATCGCGCCGGCCTTCACCTGCTTGCCGAGAAAGTGGTTGGAGGGCACGACCACGTCGTAGCCGGAATGGCTGGCGAGCAGCTTGCCTTCCAGGGTCTCGTTGGAATCGAAAACGTCGTAGACCAGCTTGATCCCGGTGTCCTTCTCGAACGCGGCGATGGTCTGCGGGGCAATGTAGTCGGACCAGTTGTACACATGCACTACCGGCTGTTCGGCGTGTACGGCGGGCAAGCCGAGGGCACCGGCCAGCATGCTGACCAGCAACAGGTAACGACGCATAAGCGATTCCTCTGGTGGAACCCTCCGGCTCGCGCCGGAGGGGTGGAGCGGAGCGGCTTACTGGCCGGACTTGACCTTGGTCCAGCTGCGGGTGATCGCGCGCTGCACCTTGGGGTTCAGCTCAGCGAAGGTGTAGAGCTTCTTCGAGGCTTCTTCGGTCGGGTAGATGCCCGGGTTGTTGCGGATTTCCTCATCCACCAGCGGGGTGGCCGCGCTGTTGCCGTTCGGGTAGGACACGTAATTGCTGATCGGCGCGATCACTTCCGGGGTGAGGATGTAGTTGAGGAAGGTGTGGGCTTCGTCGACGTTCTTCGAGTCGGCCGGAATGGCCATCATGTCGAAGAAGGACGCGGCGCCTTCCTTGGGAATGGTGTAGGCGACCTGCACGCCGTTCTTTGCTTCCTCGGCACGGGACTGCGCCTGGAACACGTCGCCGGACCAGCCGAGGGCGACGCAGATGTTGCCGTTGGCCAGGTCGGAGATGTACTTGGAAGAGTGGAAATAGGTGATGTACGGGCGGATCTTCAACAGCAGCTCTTCAGCCTTGGCCACGTCCTTCACGTCGGTCGGGTTGGGGTTCAGCCCCTGGTAGTGCAAGGCTGCTGCGTAGACTTCGTCCGGCGCATCGAGCATGGCGACGCCGCAGGACTTCAGCTTCTGGATGTTCTCCGGCTTGAACAGCACGTCCCAGGAATCGATCTTGTCGATGCCCAGCGCGGCCTTGACCTTCTCCGGGTTGTAGCCGATGCCGGTGGTGCCCCACAGGTAGGGGAAGGCGTACTGGTTGCCCGGATCGGCATTGTCCAGGGCCTTCATCAGGTCGGGGTTGAGGTTCTTCCAGTTTGGCAGCTTGGATTTGTCCAGCTTCTGGAATACGCCGGCCTTGATCTGCTTGGCCAGGAACTGGTTGGACGGCACCACCACGTCGTAGCCCGAGCCGCCGGACAGCAGCTTGGCTTCCAGTACCTCGTTGCTGTCGAACACGTCGTAGACCACCTTGATGCCGGTCTCTTTCTCGAAGTTCGCCAGGGTGTCCTCGGCGATGTAGTCCGACCAGTTGTAAACGTGCAGTACTTTGTCTTCCGCCTGCGCGGCCCCTGCCAGGGCGCCCGCCAGCGACAACGCGAGAAGGGTCTTGCCGAAAATTTTCATGCCTACAGCTCCTGTTGTCGTAGATGTTGTCCGAAGGGTGGCGTCAACCGGGCGATCCGGAGCGACTCTCCCACATCGCCCGGAGGAGTCGCCTCCCGATCGGGCCGGGGAGCGACTACCACCCTAGAGTCCGCCATCACCCTGTCGGTGAACCTGGCCAACGCACTGGCGCAGTCTGGCAAGGTCTAGCGCCCCGCTCAAGCCAGTACGGCGTTCGCGGTGAGATCCAGACACTTGCGGGCCTTGGTGATCAACTCGTCGACTTCCGCCTTGGTGATTACCAACGGTGGCGAAATGATCATCGAGTCGCCGACCGCACGCATGATCAGGCCGTTCTGGAAGCAATGCTCGCGGCACTGCATGCCCACGGCCAGGTCGCCGTCAAAGCGCTCGCGGGTCGCCTTGTTCTTCACCAGCTCCAGCGCGCCGAGCATGCCGACGCCGCGGGCTTCGCCCACCAGCGGGTGGTCGGCCAGTTCCTGCCAACGTTTCTGCAAATAGGGTGCCGTTTCGCTCTTCACCCGCTCGATGATTTTCTCCTCGCGCAGGATGCGGATGTTCTCCAGGGCCACCGCCGCCGCCACCGGATGCCCGGAGTAGGTGAAGCCGTGGTAGAACTCGCCGCCCTCGTTGAGCACCTCGACCACCTCGTCGCGCACCACCACCCCACCCATGGGGATGTAGCCGGAGGTCAGGCCCTTGGCGATCGGCATCAGGTCCGGGGCGTTGCCATAGTACTGGCTGCCGAACCACTCGCCGGTGCGGCCGAAGCCGCAGATCACTTCGTCGGCGATGAACAGGATGTCGTACTTGGCGAGGATTTCGCGGATCTTCGGCCAGTAGCTGTCCGGCGGAATCACCACGCCGCCGGCGCCCTGGATCGGCTCGGCGATGAAGGCGGCGACGTTCTTCTCGCCGACTTCGAGAATCTTCTGTTCCAGCTGCTCGGCTACCTTGATGCCGAAGGCTTCCGGGCTGAGGTCGCCGCCCTCGCCGTACCAGTACGGCTGGTCGATATGCACGATGCCGGGGATCGGCAGGTCGCCCTGGCTGTGCAGCGCCTTCATGCCGCCGAGGCTGACGCCGGCGACGGTGGAGCCGTGGTAGCCGTTCCAGCGGCCGATCACCACTTTCTTCTGCGGCTGGCCCTTGGTCGCCCAGTAGTGGCGCACCATGCGCAGCACGGTGTCGTTGGCTTCCGAGCCGGAGCCGGTGAAGAACACGTGGTTCATGCCTTCCGGCGCGACGTCGGCGATGGCCTTGGCCAGCTCGATCACCGGCGGGTGGGCGGTCTGGAAGAACAGGTTGTAGAACGGCAGCTCGCGCATCTGCCGGGCGGCGGCCTGCACCAGTTCCTCACGGCCATAGCCGACGTTGACGCACCACAGGCCGGCCATGCCGTCGAGGATCTTGTTGCCCTCGCTGTCCCAGACGTAGGCCCCCTCGGCCTTGGTGATGATGCGCGCACCCTTGGCATTCAGCGCCTTGTAGTCGGTGAATGGCGGCAGGTGATGGGCGCGGCTGAGGGCTTGCCATTCGCGTGTGTTACTCATATCCACCTCTAGTCAGAGGGGGTGCCCGCTTGTGGCCGGCACCCCCGGTTGGATCAGACGGAGAACAGCAGGAACTCGCGTTCCCAGGAGCTGATGACCCGCTTGAAGTTCTCATGCTCGGCGCGCTTGACCGACACGTAGCCGGTGATGAACTTGCTGCCGAGGTATTTATCCAGCGCCTTGCAATTTTCCATGCGCTCCAGCGCCGCTTCCAGGGTCAGCGGCAGGCGCAGGTTGCGCCGCTCGTAACCGCGGCCCTTGACCTGGGCGCTGGGCTTGATGCCCTCGACCATGCCGATGTAGCCGCACAGCAGGCTGGCGGCCAGAGCCAGGTAAGGGTTGCAGTCGGCGCCAGCGAGGCGGTTTTCCACCCGGCGGTTCTGCGGGCTGGAATCCGGCACGCGCAGGCCGACGGTGCGGTTTTCCTCGCCCCATTCGACGTTCACCGGCGCGGATGTATCCGGCAGGAAGCGGCGGAACGAGTTCACGTTCGGCGCGAACAGCGGCAGCACCTCGGGGATCAGCTTCTGCAGGCCGCCGATGTGATGCAGGAACAGCTCGCTCATGGTGCCGTCGGCATTGGAGAAGATGTTCTTGCCGGTCTTCACGTCCACCACGCTCTGGTGCAGGTGCATGGCACTGCCCGGCTCATCGGTGATCGGCTTGGCCATGAAGGTGGCGGCGACGTTGTGCTTGAGTGCCGCTTCGCGCATGGTGCGTTTGAACACCAGGATCTGGTCGGCCAGCGACAGCGCGTCGCCGTGACGGAAGTTGATTTCCATCTGCGCCGGGCCTTCTTCGTGGATCAGCGTGTCGAGGTCCAGGCCCTGGGATTCGCACCAGTCGTACATGTCCTCGAACAGCGGGTCGAACTCGTTGGCGGCGTCGATGGAGAACGACTGGCGGCCGGTTTCCGGGCGGCCCGAGCGGCCCAGCGGGGCCTGCAGCGGGAAGTCCGGGTCCTCGCAGCGCTTGGTCAGGTAGAACTCCATCTCCGGGGCGACGATCGGTTGCCAGCCCTTGTCGGCATACAGCTTGAGCACGCGCTTGAGAATGTTGCGCGGCGACAGTTCGATGGGGTTGCCCATCTTGTCGAAGGTGTCGTGGATCACCATGGCAGTGGGCTCGATGGCCCAGGGCACCAGGAATACGGCGTTCTCGTCCGGCCGGCAGAACATGTCGATGTCCGCGGGGTCGAGCAGGTCGTAGTAGATCTCGTCCTCGACGTAGTCGCCGGTGACGGTTTGCAACAGCACACTTTCGGGCAGACGCATGCCCTTTTCATCCAGGAACTTGTTGGTCGGCGAGATCTTGCCGCGGGCGATGCCGGTAAGATCGCTGATCAAGCATTCCACTTCCGTGATTTTGCGTTCTTTCAGCCAACTGGTCAGTTGGTCGAGCTTGGTAGTCATACAGACCTCAGGGGGGTTAGAGCCGATCATCACAGGCCGGTGGAGCTTAGCGAAACAAAGCGTGACGCGCCGCTTCGCCGAATTCCACCCGTCCGCGCATCCAGCTCAGCGTTGGCTCGCCCGCTTGCGACAGGCTTCTCCAAAAGCCTGGAAGATGGCGAGGTAATGGGGGTGCTCGCGCACCTGCCACTCAGGGTGCCATTGCACCCCGAGGGCAAAGCTCTTGGCTCCCTCGACCGAGAAGGACTCGATCAGCCCGTCAGGAGCCAGTGCCTCGATACGCAGGCCCGGCGCCAGACGTTCAACGCCCTGGCCATGAATCGAATTGACGCGAATCTCGCCCGGCAAGCCGATGCCGGCGAGGACCCCGCCCGGCTGCACGTGCAACGCGTGGCTGGGGGCATATTGAATGTCGAGGGTTTCGCCCTCGGGCTCGCGGTGGTCCATGAACGGACCGACTTCGTGCACCTTCTGGTGCAGGCTGCCGCCGAAGGCCACGTTCATTTCCTGGAAACCGCGGCAGATGCCGAGCAGCGGAATGCCGGCCTCCACCGCCGCGCGGATCAGCGGCAGGGTGGTGCGGTCGCGCGCCGGATCGTGGTGCGTGCCCGGCTCGCTGGCAGGCCCACTATAATGATGAGGTTCGACGTTGGACGGCGAGCCGGTGAACAGCAGGCCGTCGAGGTTGGCGAGCAGGGTTTGCTGGTCGATCAGGTCGGCCAGGGCCGGGATCACCAGCGGCATACCGCCGGCGCCGACGACCACCGCTCGCAGATACTTGTCACCAGCTATATGGTAGGGATGCAGACCGATCTGCTTGGTGCAGGCGGTTACGCCGATCATCGGCAGGCGAGACATGGGACACCCGTTTTGTTGCTGTTATGGGTTGCGACCGAGCTTAGCGCTGTTCAATTTTTTACACAATAGCCCTGTAAAAAATCGAACACACCCGAGCGAACAGCGCGCCGCCAGTGGCCGGCAGCAGGGTTGCGTTGCCATGAAACGCCCAAAAACTGGCGCTCGCGCTCTTTTTTGGGGCAAAATCTGTCATGCTTGACAGCCTGGGGTGTTTCGGATTGACTCCCACCCCAGCAGTTGCATGATTGATATTTTTAACAAGAAAGGTGTTGCATCATGTCGGTACCCCCGCGTGCCGTTCAGCTTAACGAAGCGAACGCGTTCCTTAAGGAACATCCTGAGGTCCTGTTCGTTGACCTTCTTATTGCAGACATGAATGGAGTGGTGCGCGGCAAGCGCATCGAAAGGAACAGCCTCCACAAGGTCTACGAAAAAGGCATCAACCTCCCCGCCTCCTTATTTGCCCTCGATATCAACGGCGCGACGGTGGAAAGCACCGGCCTCGGTCTGGATATCGGCGATGCCGACCGCATCTGTTTCCCCATCCCCAATACCCTGAGCAACGAGCCATGGCAGAAGCGCCCCACCGCGCAGTTGCTGATGACCATGCACGAGCTGGACGGCACGCCGTTCTTCGCCGACCCGCGGGAAGTGCTGCGCCAGGTGGTGCAGAAGTTCGACGAACTGGGGCTGACCATCTGCGCGGCGTTCGAGCTGGAGTTCTACCTGATCGACCAGGAGAACGTGAACGGCCGGCCGCAGCCGCCGCGCTCGCCGATCTCCGGCAAGCGGCCGATTTCCACCCAGGTGTACCTGATCGACGACCTCGACGAGTACGTCGACTGCCTGCAGGACATGCTCGAAGCCGCCAAGGAGCAGGGCATTCCCGCCGACGCCATCGTCAAGGAAAGCGCGCCGGCACAGTTCGAGGTCAACCTGCATCACGTCGAAGATGCCATCAAGGCTTGCGACTACGCGGTGCTGCTCAAGCGCCTGATCAAGAACATCGCCTACGACCATGAAATGGACTCGACCTTCATGGCCAAGCCCTATCCGGGCCAGGCGGGCAACGGTTTGCACGTGCACATCTCGCTGCTGGACAAGAAGACCGGCAAGAACATCTTCGCCAGCGATGATCCCCAGCAGAACGCCGCGTTGCGTCACGCGGTCGGCGGTGTGCTGGAGACCATGCCGGCGTCGATGGCCTTCCTCTGCCCCAACGTCAACTCCTACCGTCGCTTCGGCGCCCAGTTCTACGTGCCCAACGCGCCGAGCTGGGGCCTGGACAACCGCACCGTGGCGGTACGCGTGCCCACCGGCGCGGCCGATGCGGTGCGCATCGAGCACAGGGTGGCCGGCGCCGACGCCAACCCGTACCTGATGCTGGCGTCGATCCTTGCCGGCATCCACCACGGGCTGACCAACCAGATCGAACCCTGCGCGCCGATCGAGGGCAACTCCTACGAGCAGCTGGAGCAGAGCCTGCCCAACAACCTGCGCGACGCCCTGCGCGAGCTGGACGATAGCGAGGTGCTGAACAAGTACATCAGTCCGGACTACATCGACATCTTCGTCGCCTGCAAGGAAAGCGAGCTGGCGGAGTTCGAACACTCGATCTCCGACCTCGAATACAACTGGTATCTGCATACCGTTTGAGCAAGACCCGACGCCGGCCCTGTGCCGGCGTCGTCGTTTCTGACCCGCCAAAACGATCCCTGCCACGGCGCCCACGGGCGTCGTCGGCCGGGCTTTGTCTGCGCGGCACGGGCCGCGCCTTCGCCAACCGGGAGGAGCCGTCATGGCCCGATTCACCGCATTGCTGCTGCTCGCGCTGTCGCCGCTGCTGGCCACCGCCGAGGAGCTGATCCACTTCTACAACTGGAACGACTACATCGCCCCGCAGGTGCTGCAGAGCTTCGAGCGCGAGACCGGCATCCGCGTCGAATACCACACCTTCAACAGCGCCGAGGACATGCACGCGGCGCTCGACAGCGATGCGCCCATCGACCTGATCGTGCCGTCCCACAACGACCTGCCGCAGTTGATAGAAGCCGGCAAGCTGCAGCCGCTCGACCTCGCCCTGTTGCCCAATCGGCGCCACCTGGACAAGGAGCTGCTGAGCAAACTGGCGGCCCTCGATCCCAACAACCGCCACGCCGTACCCTACCTGTGGGGCGCAGTCGGCCTGGCGATCAACACGCCGCTGGCCGAGGCGGCGTTCGGCGGCCCGCTGCCGGATAGCTGGAGCCTGCTGTTCGACCCGGCGCAGAGCGAACGCCTGGCGGCCTGCGGCATGAGCGTGCTGGATGCGCCGGACGAACTGCTCTCGGTGCTGCTCGGCTACCAGGGCCGGCGGCTGGCGCTGAGCCCGCCGAGCCGCATCCGCCGTGCCGGCGAAGTGCTTGCCCGGCTGCGGCCGAACCTACGTTATGTCGACAGCGAGCGCTACATCGACGACCTCGGCCACGGCAAGCTGTGCGTGGCCCTGGCCTGGGTCGGCGATGCCCTGGCCGCCGCCGATGCCGGCCAGCCGGTGCGCTTCGTGGTGCCGGAGGAAGGCTCGGTATTGTTCATCGATAACCTGACCATCCCCGCCAAGGCCCGGCGCGCCGACCTGGCCCATCGCTTCATCGACTACCTGCTGCGCCCGGAAATCGCCGCGCTGATCACCGAGGAAACCCTCTACCCCAGCGCCAACGCCGCCGCACGGGAACACCTCGATGCAACCCTGCGCGAGCAGCCGGGGTTGTATCCGAGCCGCGAGGTCAAGCGCCGGCTGTTCGCCCTGGAAGCGCTGCCGGAGAAGCAGAGCGCGGCCCGTGACGACGTATGGGCGGCGTTTCGCGCGGAACAGTAGTGGTGGTTGGGTTGCGGAGCGAAGCCCACATCGGCCGATATGCAGAGAGCACGTTGTGCTCCCTGTTGGGCTTCGCGGGCTCGGCACCAACCTGCACCGTAAGGGCGTCCGGACGCCGGACTTGCCTGCGCGGCAGCGGCTGACGTCCAATAGCGCCTCCCCGGATCAGGAGAGAGCCATGTCGCGTTCGGTCACCGCCCGCAAACCTCGCGCCAGCAGTCAGGCACGCATCGCCGGCATTCTCGACGCCGCCCGCGGCCTGCTCGCCGAAGAGGGCGTGGCCGGGCTGTCGATCTACAGCGTGGCCGAACGCGCCGGCATTCCGCCGTCGTCGGTCTACCACTTCTTCGCCAGCGTGCCGGCGCTGCTCGAAGCGCTGACCGCCGACGTGCACGCGGCCTTCCGCGCGTGCCTGCAACAGCCCATCGAACACGCCCCGTTGCGCGGCTGGCACGACCTGTCGCGGCTGGTGGAAGAGCGCATGCTGGCGATCTACGCGGCCGATGCCGCAGCCCGCCAGTTGATCCTCGCCCAGCACGGGCTGACCGAAGTGACCCAGGCCGACCGCCAGCACGACATCGAGCTTGGCCACTTGATGCACCAACTGTTCGATCGCCACTTTCCGTTGCCGCAACTGCCTGCGGACGTCGATGTGTTCGCCCTGGCCATGGAGCTGGGCGACCGGGTCTATGCGCGTTCGGTGCAACAGCACGGGGTCATCACCCCACGCATGGCCGAAGAAGGCATGCGCGTGTTCGATGCCTACCTCGGGCTCTATCTACCGCCCCACCTGCCCAAGCGCGAGCGAGAGAAGGACACAGGCGCCGCCGACTAGGCGCTCCCGACCGAGCCTCCGTGTAGGGGCAAATTTATTCGCCTGGCTTAGCCTGGCTGGCGAATGAATTCGCCCCTACAGACTTGTGTGCGCCAGGCTCCGGTGTTTCTGGGCTTAGCTATCCCGGATTGCGCGTCTACTGAGCCCCCGACTGAACTCCCGTTGTAGGGGCGAATTTATTCGCCTGGCTTAGCCTGGTTGACGAATGAGTTCGCCCCTGCGGGCCCGTGCGGGACAAGTTTCCGGTGACCCTGGGGACGCGACAGGGCGCCAGCCCGTCGACTTCGGCGAACGCCAACCGCCGCCAGGCAGTCCCACGATCAGTCGACTCGCATTGCGTTTAACCGATATTTATCTGCTTTGTGCGCCGCGAGTAGAAAAACTGATAAAAAATGCACTTTCATTATCGATATTTATCGGATATAAATTCGCCCAATCGCTGATCGAGCCGCTTCCACGCGGCGGCTCTGCTAGCTTGATACGACCCGTTCCCGATTTCTGTCCATGAGGTGTGCCATGTCCCGTATCGTCACCGTCGCCGCTACCCAGATGGCTTGTTCCTGGGACCGTGAAGCGAACATCGCCAATGCCGAGAAGCTGGTTCGCGAGGCGGCGGCGAAGGGCGCACAGATCATCCTGATCCAGGAGCTGTTCGAAACCCCCTACTTCTGCCAGAAGCCCAATGCCGAATACCTGCAACTGGCGACTGCGGTGGAGAGCAATCCGGCCATCCAGCACTTCCAGAAAGTCGCCGCCGAGCTGAAGGTGGTGCTGCCGATCAGCTTCTTCGAGCTGGCCGGTCGTGCGCGCTTCAACAGCATCGCCATCATCGATGCCGACGGCAAACTGCTCGGCGTGTACCGCAAGAGCCACATCCCGGACGGCCCCGGCTACCACGAGAAGTACTACTTCAACCCTGGCGACACCGGCTTCAAGGTCTGGCAGACCCGCTACGCGAAGATCGGCGTGGCCATCTGCTGGGACCAGTGGTTCCCGGAAACCGCCCGCAGCATGGCGCTGCTCGGCGCGGAAATCCTGTTCTACCCGACCGCCATCGGCAGCGAGCCGCATGACCCGACCATCACCTCGCGCGACCACTGGCAGCGTGTGCAGCAGGGCCACGCCGGCGCCAACCTGATGCCGCTGGTGGCGAGCAACCGCATCGGCCGCGAGGATCAGGGCGACTACCACATCAACTTCTACGGCTCCTCGTTCATCGCCGACCAGTTCGGCGCCAAGGTCGAAGAGCTGAACGAGACCGAGGAAGGCGTGCTGGTGCACAGCTTCGATCTGGACAAGCTGGAAGGCATTCGCAGCGCCTGGGGCGTGTTCCGCGACCGCCGGCCGAACCTGTACAGCCCGATCAAAACGCTGGACGGTTCCCTGGAGTCCTGATCCTTCATGTCACGTTGTAGGAGCGGGCCATGCCGCGAAGCACAAGAGGTTTCGCGGGCATGGCCCGCTCCTACGATTGACCGCCTTTGCAGCAGGTGCCTCACGCATGAAAACCCTCAATAGCACACCCCGCGCCGACGGCTTTCGCATGCCCGCCGAGTGGGAACCCCACAGCCAGACCTGGATGATCTGGCCCGAGCGCCCGGACAACTGGCGCCTCGGCGGCAAACCGGCGCAGGCCGCCTTCACTGCCGTGGCCAAGGCCATCGCCGAGTTCGAGTCGGTGACCATCGGCGTCTCCGCCGCGCAGTTCGAGAACGCCCGCGCGCGCCTGGACCACGACAACATTCGCCTGGTGGAAATCAGCAACAACGACGCCTGGGTGCGCGATACCGGGCCGACTTTCGTCATCGACGATCACGGCGGTGTGCGCGGCGTGGACTGGACCTTCAACGCCTGGGGCGGCTTCGATGGCGGCCTGTACTGGCCGTGGGACCGCGACGACCAGGTGGCGCGCAAGATCCTCGAGATCGAGCGCTGCGCCCGTTACCGCACCGAAGGCTTCGTGCTGGAAGGTGGCTCCATCCACGTCGACGGCGAAGGCACCCTGATCACCACAGAGGAATGCCTGCTGAACAGGAACCGCAACCCGCACCTGTCCCGTGAGCAGATCGAGGACGTGCTGCGCGAGCACCTTGCCATCGAGCAGGTGATCTGGCTGCCGGACGGCCTGTACAACGACGAGACCGATGGCCACGTCGACAACTTCTGCTGCTTCGTGCGTCCCGGCGAAGTGCTGCTGGCCTGGACCGACGACCCGCAGAACCCCAACTATCCGCGCTGCCAGGCGGCGCTGAAGGTGCTGGAGGAAGCCTGCGACGCCAAGGGCCGCGCCCTCACCATCCACCGCATGCCGATTCCGGGGCCGATCTACGCCAGCGACGAAGAGTGCGCCGGGGTCGACCTGGCCGCCGACACCCAGGAGCGCGATCCGTCGATCCGCCTGGCCGGCTCCTACGTCAACTTCCTGATCGTCAACGGCGGCATCATTGCGCCGAAGTTCGACGACGCGAAGGACGCCGAGGCCGAGGCCATTCTCCAGCGGGTGTTCCCCGAGCACCGCGTGGTGCTGGTGCCGGGCCGCGAAATCCTGCTCGGCGGCGGCAACATCCACTGCATCACCCAGCAGCAGCCGGCGCCGCAGCGCGCGGGTTGAGAGCTGGGAAATGAAAAAGGCCGGCCCGTCAATCGGGCCGGCCTTTTGGTTTCTGCGTGGAGCGGCGCCTTACCAGATGGGCAGCGAGTAGCTGACGATCAGGCGGTTCTCATCGATGTCCGGGGCGAAGTTGGAGCGCACCGTGGCGTTGCGCCAGCGCAGGCCGAGGTTCTTCAGCGGGCCATCCTGGAACACGTACATCAGCTCGCTGTTGCGTTCCCACTCCTTGCCCTCCGAGCGATTGGCGCCGAGATCGACGTTGTCGCCGCTCAGGTAGCGGGTCATGAAGGTCAGGCCGGGAATGCCCAGCGCCGCGAAGTTGTAGTCGTAGCGTGCCTGCCAGGAGCGCTCGTCCTGGTTGGCGAAGTGGCCGATCTGCACGAAGTTGATCAGGTACGGGTCGGTGCCGTCGACATAGGCGAAGCCGGTGTCGCCGCTCATGCGCTGGTAGCCGAGGCCGAAGGCGTGGCCGCCCAGGCCGTAGGTGAACATCGCACCGAACGCGCGGTTGTCGACGTTGCTGTGGCCATCGTCGGTGGAGCGCGCATAGCGCAGGTCGCTCTTGAGCGACTGCTTGTCGGCCAGCGGCAGTACGTGCACCAGGTTCACTGCGTGTTGCTTGTACAGGTCTTCCAGCCGGCTGTAGTAGTAGCCACCGGTGAGGCTGTCGGTGATCTTGTAGCTGCCGCCGAGGAAGTCGAAGCGATCGGCCTGATTGCCGCCGCTGACGGTGATGCCGCGCCGCCCGCCGGTGGTCAGCGCCATGTCCTGGTAATCGGTGGAGTGGCGATGGTTGACCTCTGTGAGGTGGCCGGCTTCCAGGCTGAGGCCGTCGACTTCCAGCACGTTCAGGTAGCCGCCCTTGAATACCTGCGGCAACAGGCGCCCGTCGCTGGAGGTGATCGCCTGGTTCTTCAGTTGCAGGGTGCCGACCTTGAGCACGCTCTTGGACACCCTGGCCTTGGCGGTCAGGCCCAGCTCGGCGTAGTTGTCCTGCGAGCCGCCGGAGCGGTCCGCCGGCAGCAATTGGCTACCCGCGGTACCGTCGCCGGAATCCAGCTTGATCCCGAGCATGCCGAGGGCGTCGAGGCCAAAGCCGACCGTGCCCTCGGTGTAGCCGGATTCCATGCGCAGCAGGAAACCTTGCGCCCACTCCTCGCTCTTCGCCTGGCTGGCATTGTCCTGGCGGAAGTCGCGGTTGAAGTAGAAGTTGCGCAGATCCAGCCGCGCCGTGCTGTCGGCAATGAACTCGGCGGCTGCGTATTGGCTCAGTGGGGCAGTAGCAATGGCCAGGGCCAGAGCGGTCTTTCTCATTGTGGTCTCTCCGTGGATGGACGTGCACATCGGCGCCCCGCCAGCCCAGGGGCGAGCGGCGGATAGCGGTCGAATGGGGTACGGCGCAGCCCGCGGGCGGGCTGCGCATAGCGCTGTAGGGCGTGCCTAGTGGCGCATCGGTTTGTCTCGAGCGAGCGGGCGAATGGCGGTGGCGAAAGCCGTTACGCGAAATGGGCTGGGCATGGGCAATCCTCTGATCGTTCTTGTTCTATGCCGGTTGGCGGCGAGGTAGCAGAGGGGCCAAGGCAGTTACTGTGCCAGGCTGGCTGGTTGTTAGCGCGAGGCTCTGGAGCGGGGCTTACGATGAAGGGCGAGGGAGTGAAGGCGTGTCCGGCACGCCGGGTGTGGGCGGAGTTTCGCCGTTCCCGCGGCGGCCGTAGGCGGTATTCCGCCAGCGGCCGCCACACAACGGGGGCTCAGGTGTCCAGGCTGGCGTTCAGGCTGATCTTGGCGTTGAGCACTTTGGAAACCGGGCAGCCCTCCTTTGCCTGCTGGGCGATCTGCTGGAACTGGCGCTCATCCGCGCCCGGAATCCGCGCCCTGAGGGTGAGGTCGATGGCCGTGATGGCGAAGCCGTCGTCGAGCTTGTCCAGATGCACATCGGCGCGGGTCTCGATGCGTTCGGCTGTCAGACCGGCCTGGCCGAGCAGCATCGACAGGGCCATGGAAAAGCAGCCGGCGTGGGCCGCGCCGAGCAGCTCCTCCGGGTTGGTCCCGGGTTGATCCTCGAAGCGGGTATTGAAACCGTAGGGATTGTCCTTGAGGGCGCCGCTCTGGGTGCTCAGGCTGCCTTTGCCTTCCTTCAGGTTGCCTTGCCAGACGGCAGATGCATGCTTCTTCATCTCGGGTCTCCTTTGCGCGTGCGGTCCTGTTCAGAGGGCCGCGCGGCGCAGGAGTTCGATCAGGGCAGCTGCAAGCCGCCAGCGGCCCGGTGCAGGGTGCGCAGGTGCGCGCCGATGCGTTTGAGGTTGGCTTCGCCCGCTGTCAGCTCGGCCAGCCGTGCCGGCGCCAGCAGGCCGCGTACCTGTTGATCGAGGTCGTCGCTGAGGCGCCGCAGCAGTTGCTGGCGCTCGGTGGTTTGCTGCTCCAGGCGCTGCCACTCGCTGGCCTGGGGCAGGCCGTAGCCGCTTTCCAGCAGCTCGGCCGGGCGGCTGAGAAAGCCGCTGTTGGCGAGGATTTCCGCCAGCGTGGCATCGGCCTCTCCGAGCCCTTGGCCGCCCGGTTCCTGGCCATCCAGGTAGCGCCGCTTGAGTTCGTCCTGAGCCAGCAGCAATTGCCGGCGCAGGGCGGCCTGCTCCAGCAGCAACAGAGCGGCGCTGGCGCGCAGGTCGGCGCGGGCGAACCAGACGCGGCGCTCGGCCGCCGGCAGGCTCAGCCAGTCCTCGACCTCTTGTTGCGGCACCGGCAAGCGCTCGCGCAGCACGGCGAACATGGCCTGGTAGCGGTCGCGGAAGGAGTCGAAGCGATAGCCCAGGCGCAGCGCCTCGGCGGGGTCGTCCAGCACGCTGCGGTCGGCCAGCCCGCGAGCGTCGAGCAGTTCCAGCAGGCCGTTGGGCAGGATGCTGTCGAGGGTGTTCAGCTCGGCGGCAGTGGTGCCGCTGCGCAGCAGCTTGAGGGTTTCCACCGCGCAATTGTTGGACAGGAAGTAGTAGCGGCCGTCGTAGCTCCAGTGCTGCTCGGCGGCACGCTCGACCAATGCTTCCAGTTCATTGCGGTCCAGCCTGAGCGGCACCGAGGCGAGGCTGCGCAGCTCGACCTTGGTGTATTCGTCGATCACCTGGTCCAGCGGCAGCACGAACAGCCGCGACGGGTAGACCCCGGTCAGGCCTTTCCAACTGGAGAGCTGCAGGTCGCCGACGAACGCGCGGTAGGACAGCACCAGATGCTGGTCGAGGTCGAGCAGGCAGTCCGGCCCGCGTGGCCGGCCAGGGGCGCAGATCACCAGGCGCAACATGCTGTGGCCCCAGCGGCTGGCCCAGTTCTGGTTGGCTTCGGCGAACAGGTAATGCACCTGGTATACCCGCTCGGGATCGATCCTGCCCAGCGGCTGGCGGGCGAAGTCGCGGCCGGCATTCAGATAAGCGTAACCATCGGCGCAGGTTTCTCGGGCGGCGGGCGCCCAGCCGAAATGCGCGCGCAAGTAGCGGAATAGCGCCGGACGCCGACAGGCGTAGCTGGGATCGAGCAGGAAGTATTCTAGGTTGACCGCGACGAACTCCAGCGGGCTGCTCAGTTCGTAGACATCCGGGCTGCGCGCCAACTGCCGGTTGTCCCGTTCGCGGGCGCCGCGCTGCCCGACCCGCTGTGGCCAGCCGGCCAGGTCGAGCAGGCGAGGGTCGTCGCTGAGGGTGAAGCGGCGGTCGGTCTGGCCCCGGCAGACCTCAGGCAGGCCGACTTCACCGAGGCTGGAGTGCTGGCGGCCGCAGCGGCGTATCAGGTGGGCCTCGGTGGCGGGCCACAGGCGCGCGCGGTCATAGAGGTGGATCAGTTCATGTAGCAGGGTGGCCAGCAGTTCACGGCGCAGGGTGCGGTGCGGGCGTCCGGTTTCCAGGCGGGCCGCGCTGCCGTCGGCCAGCGCCGGCAGCAGGCCGCGATTGAGCAGCAGCCCGCCGAAGCGGCTGGCGCTGCCGTAGGCGTTGGCGGGCAGGCGCTCGCTCCAGCGCACCTCGACAGTCAGGTCGAGGCGCTCGCGCAGGCGCGGCGGTAGCGCTTGCAGGGCCTCGTCGAGCAGGGCCCGGCTGGCCTGACGCTGGGCGGTGGAAAGGTCGTCGTCGTCCAGCGTCAGGCGCAACTGGGCCTGGCTGCCGCCAGCGGCCAACGTCAGGAGGCCGGCCAGCAGCCAGGCGCAGTGGCGCATCAGCGGGCGAGAATGGCTTCGGCCAGGGCCTGGTCGCTGGCTTCGCGGGCTTCCGGCAGTTGGCTGCGCAGGACGGCGAAGGCGGCTTCGAGCTTGGCGCCGCGAATCGCTCCCTGGCTGGCGACATAGCTGGCGGCATCTTCGCGGGCGGCGAGCACCACCTTCATGTCGCGGATCGAGGTGGTGGTGTCGGAGGTGAAATCGATGCTGCGGTCGAGGGCGCGCACCAGGATGTTGCTGGTGGCCACCACACTGTGCGCTTGGGCGGTGCCGGCCAGCAGGAGCAGGGCGCTGGTAACGGCGAGCAGGGAACTACGCATGGGTCTCTCCGAAGGGCGGGTATCGATTGGACGGGGCGATGGCCGGTCCGGTTCAGCGGCGCCAAGGCTAGCCGAACGGCCTTCGGCCAGCCAGCGGCTGCCGCCCCGGGAGAGTGACGGATTTGGCAGATTCGCCGCGCGCGTCAACGGGCGAGAATCGCCTCGGCCAGCTCCCGGTCGCTGGCGCGCAGCTGCGGTGCCTGCTGGGGCAGGTGGGCGAATGCGGCTTGCAGGCGCACGCCCCGCACGGCGCCGTCGCTGGCGACGAAGCTGGCGGCATCGTCGCGGGCGGCGCGTACGATCTTGCTGTCGCGCAGCGAGGAGCTGAGGTCGGTGCTCGCCTCCGCGCTTTCGGCCAGGGCATTGCCGAGGGTATCGGTGGTGGCGAGGAAGCTCGATGCCGACGCCGGACCGGCGGTCAGCATCAGGGCCAGCAGGCAGAGCGAAGAGGGGCGAAGCATGGCAGTCGTTGTCCTTGGCTGTGACGGGGCCGGTCCGGCCCCGTCATGCCTCCAAGCCTAACAAGTGCCACGCCGGCCGTCAGCGCCAGAACGGTTTGGCCAGTTCGGCGCGCTGCTCGGCGCCGCTCAGGCCGATGTCGGCGAGGGCGCGCTCGTCGAGGCGGGCTAGTTGGCGACGGGTGCGCAGGCGCTGCTGCCAGAGCTTCAGCAAAGTCGGCAGTTCCGAGGCGGAGTGGAGGAAATGGATGTTGGCACGGCTCAGGGTGCGCTCCATGGCGGAGTCCTTCCCGCGCGGGGCGGGGCTGGCGGTATGGGTAACCATGGTCGCGCCGACGGGCGAAGACCAGCAGTCACAGCCAGCGGCAATTGTGCTGGCTCAGTTGCTGCTGTGAGCGAACTGTAACTATCGAACGGGCCGTAGCTGTTGCAGCGATACGGCAGCGCGCAGGGGCCGATTGATGCCACTCAACAACCACCGACTGAAGTCGGTGGGTTAGTGACTTACGGACTGAAAGTCCGGATACGCGTCGACTGAACGACGCGTCGGATCAGTCCGGCTCCATCCTGAAATTGTCGTTCGGGTTCGGCTCAAATTGATGTTCCAGATACTGTTTGATCATCTCGTCCGTCATCTGCCCAACCGTCGCGCAGAAGTACCCGCGTGCCCAAAAATGCTGACCCCAATAGCGCTTCTTCAGATGGGGAAACTCCTCGAAAAGCTTACTCGCCGTACGCCCCTTGAGCCGCCTCATGATCTCGCTCGGCGCCAAATTCGGCGGACTGCTCACCAGAATGTGCACGTGATCCTTGCTCACCACACCCTTCACAATCCGAATTTCAAACGCCTCGCACGTCTGCCTCACCAGCTCTCGTAAGCGCTCAGCCACCTCACCGCTGAGCACCTTGTATCGGTACTTGGTCACCCATAAAAAGTGATACTCGATCTGATAGACCGTATGGCTGCCATATCTGTAGTCCATGCGCTTGCCCTCCAGCCCCGCATGGTGGCGCTAAAGCTCACCGGCTGAAAGCCGGTGGTTTTAACCTTGTGATGGAAAATAAAAAACCCCCGTCGCGGTTGCCCGACGACAGGGGTTTGGAAAACGCTTGGCTGGCCTAGGTGGCCGGCCACTGGCTCAACGCCAGAAGGGCTTGCTCAGCTCGGCTTGGCGCTGGGCTTCGCTGATGCCGGCATCGGCCAGCAGGCGCGAATCCAGGCGGGCCAACTGGTGGCGGCTGGACAGGCGGCGCTGCCAGAGCAGCAGGGTGCCGACGACGCGCAGCGGCAGCGGGGCTTGGTTGGTTTGAGTGTCTTCGAAAAACAGGTCGGAACTGAGGGTACGTTCCATGGTGGGCTTCCTTCCGCTTGTGGCGGCATTGGTTACTGATCTGGTAACCATTATCCGGATCGGCCCCGCGACTCTACAGTCACAGCTGCTCGAAATTGCTCCAGTGGCGGTTCGCATTTTGCGCAACTGTACTGTTACCGTTCGAAGCAACTGTATCGGTTTTGTGCAACCTTGGTGCGTTTTTTCTACCCAAAATTGCCGTTACGCCCCAAAAACGGGCGTGCGACCAGTACAGTTTGCAACTGATGAAAAGGTACAGTCAGGCTTTGCCAGGCGCTTTTCCGGAGTTTTTCCCGAGCCGGCGTCGTGCGACAGGATTTTCCTCCGCGGAGCCGCGTTCATCAGCCGGAGCCGGTGCCGTCTTGGCAGAACAGTCAGGTTATTCGACTGCCTCAGGTGTGTTTTCGATGATTTTTATCCTGTTGCCAGGCCGCTGCGGCGACCGGCTGCGTTAGCCGGACGCGGCATTGCTCTGTTGGCTGAGGCAGCCCGCGCTGAACCCGGCGGCGAGGCGAGGTGCATAGGGCGCTCCCGGCGCCAGCTTTGCCGTCAGCATCCTGGCGGGTCTGCTCAGTCGCTCTGGCGAGCAGCGGAAGTAGCTTGGGCCCTTGAGCAACGTGACCAGGACGGCCGCCTCGGAAGGACCAAGTCGGTCGGCCGGCATGTCGAACAGCGCCAGCGAAGCGGAATCCAGGCCCTGCATTTGCGGTCCGAAAAAGCCTTCCTGTAACGCGGTCGAAGCTGCGTCGTCAGCGTTCCAGTGTCGGGTGACCCAGATGGCTGCTGCTGCCCCGCGAAGGTGCCAGGAGAGCTTGCCTTCTTGCTGCGGCTGGCGCCGCAGCAACGCGCGCGCGGCCTGATTGGCGAGGCTGAAGCCGTCGGGTTGGTCAGATGGTCCTTGCGCGCGCGATAGCCACAGCAGCACGCTCCAGGGCGTCTGTGGTTGCAGCTCTCGTCCAGGGTTATCGGCCAGCGAGAGCTTATAGGCATCGACCAGTAGGGGCGGCGCCAAGGCCGCAGGCATGCGATTGTCGGGGAACGTCTGCACGCTCCAGAAGTACAGGCCCCATGGGAGCAGATAGAGCAGCAGCATGAGGCCAAGCAAGGCATACAGCATGCGGGGCAACAGGTTTGTGGGCATCGCGAATATCCTTGTATTCGGGCTCCGGCTCTCCACCCATCCGTTCGTCGATGCCCGCTGGCGAGGCTGATAGGCTACGTTCACTCTTCGGCCAAGGCGAGCGGGCACGCTGTCCGTGTGGTCGACCCGTCGAACTCCCTGCGCAAGGTCCGCCATGTCTCTCCTCGACCAAATCCGCTTTTCCACCCTCGATCTCGCCCCGATTCGCGACGACGGCAGCGCAGCCCAGGCGCTGCGCAATTCGCTGGCGTTGGCGCAGCATGTCGAGCGCCTCGGCTTCGAGCGTTTCTGGGTGGCCGAGCATCACAACATGGATGGCATCGCCAGTTCCGCCACCGCGGTGCTCATCGGCTATCTGGCCGGCGGCACCTCGTGCATTCGCGTCGGTGCCGGCGGGGTGATGCTGCCGAACCACTCGCCGCTGGTGATCGCCGAGCAGTTCGGCACCCTGGACGCGCTTTACCCAGGCCGAATAGACCTCGGTCTGGGCCGTGCGCCCGGCGCCGACCCGTACACCGCGCAGGCGCTGCGTCGCGATCGGCTAGGCAGCGCCGACGACTTTCCGGCCGAGGTCGAGGAGTTGCAGTATCTGCTCGGCCCGCGCCGGCCCGGCCAGCGGGTGATCGCCATGCCTGGCGCTGGCAGCCAGGTGCCGATCTGGCTGCTCGGTTCCAGCCTGTTCAGCGCCCAGCTGGCGGCGGCCAAGGGCCTGCCCTATGCCTTCGCCTCGCACTTCGCGCCGCGCTACATGCACGAGGCGATCCGCCTGTACCGGGAAAACTTCCAGCCCTCGGAAGTCCTGCAGCAGCCCTACGTGATGCTCGGCGTGCCGCTGATCGCCGCCGACAGCGACGAGCGTGCCGAATACCTGGCGACCTCCGCCTACCAGCGCATCCTCGCCCTGATCCGCGGCCACAGCCTGGTGCAGCGCCCGCCCGTGGCGAGCATGCAGGGGCTCTGGCAACCCCATGAGCAGCAGGCGGTCGGTGAGTTCCTCGGCCTGGCGCTGATCGGCGGGCCGCAGAAGATCCGCGCGCGGCTGGAGGTGCTGCTGGAGCAGACCCAGGCCGACGAGCTGATCTTCATCAGCGACCTGTATGACTTCGAGGATCGCCTGCACAGCTTCGAGGTGCTGGCCAGCCTGCGCTGAGCCCCGCGCGCGCAAACAAAAAAAACCCCGGCACCGGGCCGGGGTTCTTCAGGTCATGCCACGGACGATTATTCGACCGCCTTGACCATGTCCTCGATCACCTTCTTGGCATCGCCGAAGACCATCATGGTCTTGTCGAGGTAGAACAGCTCGTTGTCCAGGCCGGCGTAGCCGCTGGCCATCGAGCGCTTGTTGACGATCACGGTCTTGGCCTTGTAGGCCTCGAGGATCGGCATGCCGGCGATCGGCGACTTCGGATCGTTCTTCGCCGCCGGGTTGACCACGTCGTTGGCACCGAGCACCAGCACCACGTCGGCCTGGCCGAACTCGGAGTTGATGTCTTCCATCTCGAACACCTGCTCGTAGGGCACCTCGGCCTCGGCCAGCAGGACGTTCATGTGACCCGGCATGCGGCCGGCCACCGGGTGGATGGCGTACTTCACGGTCACGCCCAGGTGGGTCAGCTTCTCCGCCAGCTCCATCAGTGCGTGCTGGGCACGGGCCACCGCCAGGCCGTAGCCGGGCACGATGATCACGGTGTCGGCGTTGGTCAGCAGGAACGCGGCGTCGTCGGCGGAGCCGGACTTCACCGGACGTTGTTCCTGGCTGCCGCCGGTGGCGGCACCGGCATCGGCATCGCCCCCGAAGCCGCCGAGGATGACGTTGAAGAACGAGCGGTTCATCGCCTTGCACATGATGTAGGAGAGGATCGCACCCGAGGAGCCCACCAGCGAACCGGCGATGATCAGCATCGAGTTGTTCAGCGAGAAGCCGATACCGGCCGCCGCCCAGCCCGAGTAGCTGTTGAGCATCGACACCACCACCGGCATGTCGGCGCCGCCGATGGGGATGATGATCAGCACGCCGATGATGAAGGCCAGCGCCACCAGTACCGCGAAGGCGCGGATATCACCGGTGAAGGTGAAGTACAGGCCCAGGCCGACGATGGCCAGGCCGACCGCCAGGTTGACCAGGTGCTGGCCCTTGAACACCACCGGGGCGCCCTGGAACAGGCGGAACTTGTACTTGCCGGACAGCTTGCCGAAGGCGATCACCGAACCGGAGAAAGTGATGGCACCGATGGCCGCGCCGAGGAACAGTTCCAGGCGATTGCCCTTGGGAATGGCGTCGCCCAGCGCGGCGACGATGCCCAGGGACTGCGGCTCCACAACCGCTGCAATGGCGATGAATACCGCGGCCAGGCCGATCATGCTGTGCATGAAGGCGACCAGCTCGGGCATCTTGGTCATTTCCACGCGCTTGGCCATGATCGAGCCGGCGGTGCCGCCGACCAGCAGGCCGACGATGACATAGGCAATGCCGGCGGTGGCCAGCTCGGCGCCGAGCTTGTAGATCAGGCCGACGGTGGTCAGCACGGCAATGGCCATGCCGATCATGCCGAAGGCGTTGCCGCGACGCGAGGTGGTCGGGTGCGACAGGCCCTTGAGCGCCTGGATGAAGCACACCGAGGCAACGAGATAGAGAACAGTGATCAGGTTCATGCTCATGGTCAGTGCTTCTCCACCGGCGCCTTGGGCGCCTTCTTCTTGAACATTTCCAGCATGCGCCGGGTGACCAGGAAGCCACCGAACACGTTGACCGCGGCCAGGGCCACGGCCAGGGTGCCCATTGCCTTGCCCAGCGGGGTCACGGTCAGGGCGGCGGCGAGCATGGCGCCGACGATGACGATCGCGGAAATCGCGTTGGTCACCGCCATCAGCGGCGTGTGCAGGGCCGGGGTGACGTTCCAGACCACGTGGTAGCCGACATAGATAGCCAGCACGAAGATGATCAGGTTGTAGATGCCGTCGGAAATCAGATCCATATCCGCTTCTCCCCTTAGCCGTTGGTACGGACGACTTGGTTGTCGCGGCACATCAGGCACGCGGCGACGATGTCGTCTTCCAGGTTGACGTGGAACTGGCCGTCCTTGTCGAGGACCAGCTTGAGGAAGTCCAGCAGGTTGCGCGCGTAGAGCGCCGAGGCATCCGCCGGCACCAGGGCCGCCAGGTTGCTGTAGCCGACGATGGTCACGCCGTGCTTGACCACGATCTGCTCGGCCTCGGTCAGCGGGCAGTTGCCGCCCTGGGCCGCGGCGAGGTCGATGACCACCGAGCCGGGCTTCATCTGCTGCACGGTTTCTTCCTTCAGCAGCACCGGCGCCTTGCGGCCCGGAATCAGCGCGGTGGTGATGACGATGTCGGCCTGCTTGGCGCGCTCGTGCACCGCCTTGGCCTGGCGCTCCATCCACGACTGCGGCATCGGCCGGGCATAGCCGCCAACGCCCTGGGCGCACTCGCGCTCCTCGTCGGTCTCGAACGGCACGTCGACGAACTTGGCGCCGAGGGACTCGATCTGCTCCTTCACCGCCGGACGCACGTCCGAGGCCTCGATCACCGCGCCCAGGCGCTTGGCCGTGGCGATGGCCTGCAGGCCGGCGACACCGGCGCCGAGAATCAGCACGCGGGCGGCCTTCACGGTGCCGGCGGCGGTCATCAGCATCGGCATGAAGCGCGGGTAGTGGTTGGCCGCCAGCATCACCGCCTTGTAGCCGGCGATGTTGGCCTGCGAGGACAGCACGTCGAGGCTTTGCGCGCGGGAAGTGCGCGGTGCGGCTTCGAGGGCGAAGGCGGTGATGCCGCGCTCGGCCATGCGTGCGATGTTCTCGCTGTTGAACGGGTTGAGCATGCCGACCAGCACCGCGCCGGGCTTCATCAGCGCCAGCTCGGCTTCGTTCGGCGCCACCACCTTGAGCACCAGGTCGGCACCGAAGGCGGCGGCGTCGCTGCCGATGGTCGCGCCAGCGGCTTCATAGGCGCTGTCCGGAATGCTGGCGCTGACGCCGGCATTGCTCTGGACGGTCACCTGATGGCCCTGGCCGATCAGTTTCTTGATGGTTTCCGGAGTCGCGGCTACCCGCGTCTCGCCGGTGTGTGTTTCGAGAGGAACACCGATGTGCACGTCGTTTTCTCCTGCGTGATCGTTTTAATTGACCCGCGCACTACGCTGGTGCACGGGCTGAGGGATCAGCACAAACCGCACGGCAGGTCCAAACGAACCGGCGGGGGCGGCATTTTGCAATTGAACCCAACGCCCTTCAAGGAATTCTGAAAGGAAACAGCGGGATAACTACAAGTCACCTAGTGACCGGGTGTTCCCGTCGGTGGCGGGAAAGTCCCATGGTGACGGGGCTGCGGGCCATTCCGGGGTGTTTTCCCGGTGATCGTGCCATCCCTTGTGTGAATGGCCGTCCATCAGATCGCCGCGCATCCGCCGGAAGCCTTATGAAGTTCCTCTATATAAGGCTAACTGTTTGTTATTTAAGTATTACTTTCAAGCGCACGGCGTCGGCCCCTGGGCGAGGCGCTGTAGCTAAACGTATTCCTGACTACTAGGTCAACTAATTTCCGATCGCCGTCTCGCTCGGTGTCAGACCAGCAGGCCCAGGGTCTTGGCGCGCATCACCGCCTGCGTGCGCCGACGCACGCCGAGCTTGCTGTTGATTTTCTTGGTATGGGTTTTCACGGTGTTGACCGAAATGAAGAGATAGCTGCCGATTTCCTGGTTGGAAAAGCCTTCCGCCAGCAACTGCAGCACCGCCTGTTCACGCTGGCTTAGCAGACCGGCGTTTTCCGTCGGTGTTCCCTTGGGCGGTGCGGCGGGCGGCGTAGAAGCCTGTTCGTCGGCGCTCGGCCAGTCCTGCAACAGGCCGTGCAGGCCGAGGCCCCGGGCCTGCTCGCGGGCCTCGCGTTCATGGCCAGGGGCATCGCCGAGGCCGAGCTGGCGTCCGGCTTCTGCCAGCGCCAGGCGGGTTTCGCAGGCCAGCGGCTGGAATTGCACGGCCAGGCAGTCGACCAGCAGCGCCTGTAGCTGGCGATGGGCCTGTTCGGCCTGGCCCCCCGCGTGCAGCAGGGCACGTGCCTGCAGCAGCCGGTTGCGCAGCGGCAGCGCCGGATAGTCGAGCGGCGCCATCCACGGCTGGGCACCGGAGAAATGCCGGTGGATGCGCTCGGCAATCGGCGTCACCCGTTCCCAGCGTCCCTGGCGTGCGAGAACGCGCATGCTCTGCAGCAACTGCACGCCGCGGTAGCAGAGCCGCCAGACCTGGCCGCAGTGCATCTGTCGCTCGGCCTCGCGCAGGTGCAGGAAGGCCTGGTCGAACTCGCCGCGGCGCGAACTGAGTTCGGCCAGGCCGAGGTAGCCGTGCAGGGCGAAGGGGTCGGCGCATTCTCGGCATTGCTGCAGGCCCAGGCCGGCGTTCTGCTCGGCCTCGGCGTAGCGGCCTTGCAGCAGGTGCACCTCGGCCTGCAACAGGTTGAGCCGTCCGAGCAGCAGACTGTCGGTGGTCTTGCGCCGGGCCAGCAGGGCCAGGCTCTGTTCGATCAGGCTCTGCGCCCGCGGCAGCTCGCCGCGCAGCAGCAGCAGGCGAATATGGTCGAGGTTGAGCAGCGCCTCGAACAGCAGGCTGCCCTGGCGCCGGGCCAGCTCCACCGCTGGGCGAAGCAGGTCGGGCGCGCTATGCACGTCGCCGGTGGCCAGGGCCACGCGCAACAACGTCGAGTAGCACAGCAGGCGCGGCATCCAGTGGCTGTCCGGCAAATGCTCCAGGGCCGCCTGACAGTGCTTGCGGGCGCTGTTGGCGCCGTTGTTGGCGCGCAACGCGGCGAGCATGCCGCGCAGTGCCTGGTAGTTGGCCAGCAACTTGCGGTTGCGTACCGCGGTGGGCTGCGGCAGGAAACGCGCCAGCTTGTCGATGCAATGCTCGGCCTGGTCCAGCTGCCAGCTCAGCAACAGCGCCCAGGCATTCAGGCAGAGCAGCCGCGGCGTGCTCTCCAGCAGGGTCTCCGGCAACCGCTCACGCCAGCGCAACAGGTGCGCCAGGTGCTGCTCGCCGGTCAGCCATTCCTCGCTGAGGCGCTCCAGGTAGTTGGCCGCCACCTCCGGCTGACCGGCGCAGAGTGCCTGCTCGATGGCATCCTCGATCTGCCCGGCGGCGCTGAACATGCGGCAGGCGCGCAGGTGCAGCTGGGTGGCGGCGGCGCTGCCTAGCCGGCTGCCCAGCAGCCGTGCCACGGCTGGCAGCATGCGGAACCAGATGCCGTGTTCGTCGAGCGGCAGGAAGAATGCCTGGCGGCGCAGCAGGCGCTGGAACAGCTGGGCACCGTCCTCTTCTTCCCACAGGTACTGGCAGAGTTCGGCGGATACCTTGGGCAGTTGCGCGAGCGCATAGAGACGCTCGGCCTCTTCGGCACTGAGGCGATTGAGCAACTCGTGCTCGAGGTAGTCCTGCAGCCACTGGCCGCCGCTGGCGATGCCGCGCTGGGCCGTGTCGCCGCATAACAACAGGCGCGCGCCGGCACACCAGCCTTCGGTCTCCCGCCACAGTTCGTCCACCGTGTGGACACCCGCCGACGGCTGCAGCAGCGCGACCAATTGGGCCAGCTCGTCGCGCGTGAAGGCCAACTGGGCGGCGTCCAGCTCCAGCAGCTCGCCGGCCAGCAACAGGCGCGGCAGGTTCCAGTCCGGGCGTTGGCGAGTGCTGACCATCAGGTGCAGCTGATCGAGTGGCTGGGCCAGCAATTGGTCGACGCAGGCGTCCAGTTCGGCGGGGGCGTTGTGCGGATAGTCGTCGAGCACCAGCCACAGCGGCTGACGGCCGATCAACTGGAGCAGGGCCTGTTCCACCGGCAGTGTCGGCAGCGCCTCGCCCAGGGTATCGGCCAGGCGGTGCAGCAATTGCTCAGGCGCGAGTGGCTGGCCTGCCAGGCTCAGCCAGGCGATACGGCTGCCGGCTGGCAACTGACGCAGGTATTCGCCGAGCAGCACGCTCTTGCCAAAACCGGCAGGCGCGCAGAGCAGGCGCAGGCGGTAATCCTCGCTGTGCAGGCGATCCAGCAGGCGCGGGCGCGGCAGGTGCGCGGGGGGCAGGCGCGGCACGCCGGACAGGGAAGCACTGGTGGTTGCGGGACCAGGGCTGGAGCAGGGCATGGCGGCTCTCGCGAAGTTCTTGTTATCAGCGTGAGCAGCCTAGACCTGTGCCGGCCAGGGGAAAAGCACGATGGCTGAAACTGATACGCCGTCATAACGAGGGCGCAAACGACAGCGCCCCGCTGGGCGGGGCGTGTCGGGTGGGAGGGATCAGCGCACGCCGGCGTTGCGCAGCGCGGCCGGGGTGTAGTCGGCGGAGTTGGCCTTGAAGCCGAATTCGATGCCGCGCTTCTCTTCGTTCTTCATGCCGAGGGCGATGTAGCGGCCGGCGATCAGGTCGTAGAGCGCTTCCAGGGAATAGGTCGGGACCTGTTGCTGGTAGTGGGACACGGCGTGACCTTCGCCGACCCGCCAAAGCTGGCCGCGGCCGTCGTAGTGGTCGGCCAGGGCGATCTGCCAGCTGTCTTCGTCGAAGAACAGGTGACGCTTGGCGTAGATGTGCCGTTCGCCGCTCTTCACCGTGGCTTCCACTTCCCAGACGCGGTGCAGTTCGTAGCGGGTGAGGTCCTGGTTGATGTGGCCGGCCTTGATGATGTCGTCGTACTTCAGCGTCGGCTGTTCCAGCTGGTAGCTGTTGTAGGGGATGTACATCTCGCGCTTGCCCACCAGCTTCCAGTCGTAGCGGTCCGGGGCGCCGGAGAACATGTCGAAGTTGTCCGAGGTGCGCATGCCGTCGGCGGCGGTGCCGGGGCCGTCGTAGGCCACCTGCGGGGCGCGGCGCACGCGGCGCTGGCCGGCGTTGTAGACCCAGGCCAGGCGCGGTTCCTTGACCTGGTCGATGGTCTCGTGGACCAGCAGCACGTTGCCGGCCAGGCGCGACGGGGCGGTGACCCGCTGCTTGAAGAACAGCAGCACGTTGGCGGCCTTCTGCGGATCGAGGTCGTTCACTTCGGTGGGGAAGGCCACCTCGTCCTCGAAGTGCACCATGGTGTAGGAGCCGTTGGTTTGCGGGGTGGCCTGGGTGATCAGGCGCCGGGCGTTGCCGCCGCGGTAGCGGGTGATGTGGTTCCACACCACTTCCACGCCGTTGTGCGGGATCGGGAAGGCGTAGTAGCGGCTGTCGGCGAAGTTGGCCAGGCCGTTGCCGCCGTCGATCGGCTGGGTATTCAGCGCGCTCTTCTTCGCCGCGTCGTAGATTTCCTGCGGCACGGCGGCGGTGCGATGGGTCGGATACACCGGAATCCTGTAGCTCTCCGGGTAGCGCTTGAACATCGCCAGTTGGCCGGGAGAAAGCTTGTCCTTGTACTGCTCGGCGTTGGCGGCGGTGATGGTGAACAGCGGCTGCTCGTTGGCGAAGGGGTTGCCGAGGAAGGCGTTGGCGGACATCGGCGCTGCGTTGGTCGGCAGGCCGCCGGTCCATTCGGGAATGCTGCCATCGGTGTTGCCGGCTTTTTCCGCGCCGAGCGGGGTGAGCGTGGTGCCGAGCTTGGCGGCTTCTTCCGTGGAAACCGCGGCCAGCGCATTGCCGGCCAGCAGGGACAGCGCCAGGGCGCCGAGTTGCAGGTAGTGGGTGGTTCTCATGTTCCTGTCCTTTTAGTCCGCGCTTAGAAGTTGACGCCGAAGCTGAGGGCGACGAAGTCGCGGTCGGTACTGGTGTTGTACTCGCCACCGAAGAAGTCGGTGTAGCTGAGGCTGGCGGTGTAGGTGTTGCGGTAGTCGGCGTTGAGGCCGAGGCTGATGGCCTTGCTGCCCTCGTTGAAGTTCGGGCCGTAGCCGTCGACGTCATGGGACCAAGCGATGCTCGGGGTCAGGTTGATGCCGGCGAAGACGTTGCTGTACTCGGCATTGGCGCGCAGGCGGTAGCCCCAGGAGTTGGTGGTGTAGTAGCCGTCGTCGTTGCACTCGTCGGGGTTGGCGCTGTTCAAGCCCGCGCAGGTGATGCCCGGCACGCCGTTGAATTCGCCGATGCCGAACACCGAGTCGCGGCCGAAACGCAGATCGCCGACATCGTTGCCGATACCGCTGATGTGGTTGTAGCCGACCTCGCCGACCAGGGCGACGCGGCTGGCGCCGAGCACGCGGTCGATGGTATGCACAGCGCTGATCTGGGCCTGGGTGAAGGGCTTGCGCTCGTAGCCGGTGATCTCCGCGCCCGGCGCGTATGTCGAATGGCCGCTGGTGAACACCGGTGACACCGGCAGGCCGAGCGCGGCGAAGGTCAGGTCGGTGCTGTTGATCTGCATTGGCATGTTTGGCCGGTAGCTCAGCTCGCCGGACAGTGCGGTACCGCCGACGTTGGTCTGGAAGCTCAGGCCGTAGAGACGGATATCCTCGGGATATTCGAGGAAGTAGTTGGCCGTCGGCGCGGCGCCGATGAAGCCCAGGGCGGCCGGGTTGGCGGCGGTGGTGCGGGTGAAGCTGAAAGCCGGGCCGCGGCTGTGGTAGTTCAACGCGTAGAGCCCGAACTCGGTGTCGTTCAGCGACTCGGCGAACCAGCGCAGGGCCACGCCGTACTGGCCGCTGTCGCGGGCGTCGCGGTCGCCGGCGCGCGGCACGTAGAGGTTGGTGCCGAAGCTGTTGGCGGACTGGCCCGGGGGCAGGTCGGGGCCGAATACCACCAGCCGATCCTCACAGCCGTCGGCAATCGGGTCGCCGGTGGAGAAGAAGGTGCCGCAGTTGTCGGCGACGGTCTGGTCCCACTCCAGCTGGTAGAAGGCTTCCACGGACAGGCTGTCGGTCAGGCTCTGCGAGAGGTAGAGCATGTTGACCGGGATCAGGCCTTCCTTGAGCTCGGCGCCGGGGCGACGCAGGGCGGCGGCGTCGATCGGGTTGATCGAGTTGATGCTGTTGCCGATGAAGGTGCTTTCGCCCCAGCTGACCACCTGCTTGCCGACCCGCACGTTGCCCGGCAGGCCGTCGATGGAATAGTTGTGGTAGAGGAACGCATCGAGGATCTGCGCGCCGGAGGCCTGCGCCGCCTCCTTGCGGTTGTGGTCGTCGATGTCATAGAACAACCGGTGCTCGTCCTTGGTCTCGAAGTCGTACCAGTACTTGCCACGGATGAAGGCGCCGCTGTCGCCGTAGCGCAGTTCCAGGTCGTGCACGCCTTTGAAGATCTTCGAGAAGGTCTCGCCCTTCTTGAAGTTCAGGCGGCCGTCGTCGTTGGTGCGCGACGAGGCCTGGCCGCCGCTGGCGACCGAGACGAAGTCCGGGTCGGCCGAGCGCACCGACCAGCTGGCGCCGATCGACAGCTGCGAATCGAATTGCCCCTCGATTTCCCCGATGTTGAAGGTGATGGCGTGGGCCTGGGCGGTGCAGCCCAGGGCAACGGCGGCAGCCAGCGCGTGAGGCTGGAAGATTCCGCGCATTGTTCTTCTTGTCATGCGGCTCTCCTGAGCAGGGTGTGCGTGAGAGCCCCATGCTAATGAGCCGTGCCGGTCGCCATAATTGCCTGAAGGGGCGATTTGATGGCTCACCCCTTGGGGTGGTCGGGCGTATGCGAAGCGGGATTTCCATGGCCGGGGGCAGGGCGTGGAGCGAGGTGCTGCTACTTTGGGTGACAGCCCGGAGGCGGATCGAGAAGCGCGAAGAAATACGGGAAGCACCACCCGGCACGGCAAGCCCTTGGCGGAGCGCGGTTCAGTCGCCGCGGGCTTCGGGGTGCTCCGTGGCGATGACCTCGAGAAACGCCGCCACCACCTTGGGATCGAACTGGCTGCCGGCGCGCTCGCGAATGTAGGCGATGGCCTCGTGCGGCGGCCAGGGCTCCTTGTAGGGGCGCTTGTGCAGCAGCGCATCGAACACGTCGACCACGGTGACGATGCGCGCCGACAGCGGGATGGCATCGCCCTTCAGGCCGGCCGGGTAGCCGTTGCCGTCGAAGAATTCGTGGTGGCCGCCGGCGATCTCGGCGCCCAGCGACAGGTAGCTCTGCCCCTCTACCAGGCGCGCCGAGCGCTGCAGGATGGCCGCGCCGATGCTGGCGTGCTGGCGCATGATCTCGCGCTGCTCGTCGTCGTGCTGGCCGGGCTTGAACAAGATGTGATCGGGCGTGGCGACCTTGCCGACATCGTGCAGGATGCTGGCCATGCCCACCAGTTCGAGGAAGCGCGGGGTCAGCAGCTCCGGGTAGTCGCCGCGCTCGGCCATGCGCCTCGCGGTGCGCGAGGTCCAGCGCTGCACCCGCAGCACGTGTTCGCCGGTGTCGCTGTCGCGGTACTCCGCCAGGTCGGCCAGGGCCACCACCGTGGCCTCCTGCGCCTTCTGCATCTGCATGTGGTAGTAGAGGTTGTCGAAGGCCGCCGAGATGCGGCTGCAGAAGACCTCCAGCAGCGCCTTGTCGACCTCGGTCAGCGGCCGTGGCGGGCTGAAGTAGAGGGCGAAGTCGCAGTTGGCGCGGGTCGGGATGTAGAGCACCTCATGGGGATGGTCGAACAGGCTGTTGCGGTCCCTGAGCGCCTGGCTGATCTTCGCGTACAGCGGGTGGTCGATGGGCAACTGATCGTGGCGCTCCAGCTCGGCGAAGCCGCCAGTGGCGCCGAGCACTTGCAGGCCGCCCTGCTCGTCGGCGCACTGCTCGCGCACGCAGAGAATGCCGTGGGTGCCGACATCCAGCACCGCACCCACCAGCCCCAGCACGCCGGAGGCGAACTCGCGCAGCGAGCGTTGCTGATAGAGGTTGGTGGAGCCTTCGAGAATCTTGCTCAGGCCCTGGCGGCTGCGCTCCACCGAGAGCAGGCTTTCGTAGGCGCGCAGCGAGGCGATGACCGTGGTGTACAGCTTCTGCACGGTCAGCTCGGTCTTGGCCTTGTAGTCGTTGATGTCGTAGGTGAGGATCACCTCCTGCTCCGGCGCCTGCCCCGGCTGGCCGGTGCGCAGCACGATGCGCACCAGGCCGTTGCCGAGTTCCTCGCGCACCCGGCGCACCAACTGCAGGCCGGCGTTCTCGGTTTCCATCACCACGTCGAGCAGGATCAGCGCGATATCCGGATGGGCGTCGAGCAGGGCGAAGCCCTCCTGGCCGGAATAGGCACTGAGCAGCTCCAGGGCGCGCCCCTTGTACTCGATGCCGCGCAGCGCCAGGCGGGTCACCTTGTGCACGTCGGGTTCGTCGTCGACGATCAGCACCCGCCAGGGCGCCAGGCCCGGCACGGCGGGCGACTCCTCCAGGTCGTCGAGCAGCCAGTTGGCGGTATCGTCCAGGGATTCGTTCTTCATACGGCACGCCCTTCGTTCGACTGCGGTGCGACCAAGGGCAGTCGCAGGCTGAAGCGGGTCCCTTGCCCCGGCGTGCTGGCTGCGCTGATTTCGCCGCCGATGCGCTTTGTCACTAAGTTATAGACCACGTGCAGACCGAGGCCGCTGCCACCGGTCCCCCGCCGAGTGGTGAAGAACGGCTCGAAGATGTGCGGCAGGTGTGCGGCGGCGATGCCCTGGCCGTCGTCCGCGAAGGTCAGTTGCACCGCGTCGCCGTCGCGTCGAGCCGCGATGCGGACCTGCCCCGGCGCGCCGTCGGGAAAGGCATGGGTCAGCGCGTTGACCAGCAGGTTGGTGATCACCTGGGCCAGTGCGCCGGGGTAGCTGTCGAGCCGGATATCGGCCGGGCACTCGCTGAGCACCTGCACCGGCAGGCGCTTGTAGGCCGGGCGGAGGCTCTCGATCACTTCGTCGAGGTATTCGGCCAGGTCGAACTCGCGTCTGGCCTCGCTGGTCTGGTCCACCGCCACCTGCTTGAAGCTGTGTACCAGGTGGGCGGCGCGCTGGGCGTTGGCGAGGATCAGCTCGACGCTTTCGCGGGCGGTATTGAGGTACTGCTCGAGCTCCGACTTGCGTAACTGGCCGCCCTGCAATTGCTCGGCAAAGCGGCGGGTTTCCTCGCCGAGCAGGCTGGCGCTGGTCAGGCTGATGCCCAGCGGCGTGTTGATCTCATGGGCGACCCCGGCTACCAGGCCGCCGAGGGCCGCCAGCTTCTCCGCCTGCACCAGGGACGCCTGGGTCTGCTTGAGGTGATCGTAGGCTTCGCGGATCTCCAGCTCGGCGCGATGCCCCGCGTCCAGGTCCTCGGCCAGGCGCTGCACGATGCGATTGAAGCCGCGCACCACATCGCCGAACTCGTCGGCACGCTCGACCGGCAGCAGCAGGGCTTCGGCCGGGCCGCGGTGGGCCGCTGCCTGGTGCAGGGCATCGCGCAGGGCAGTGAGTGGCTTGACCACCAGGAAGCGCAGGCTCAGCGACAGCGCCGCCACCAGCAGCACGTCGAGGGCGAGGATTTCCGCCAGGCGCTGCCAGATCTGCACGCGCAGGGTGCGCCGCAGGCCGGCCGGCGACAGCAGCGCCTCGACCCGGCCGAGCACCTGGCGCTCGTTGAAGCCGCGGCCATAGAGCGGGAATTCCAGGCGATCCAGTTCGGTATCCGGTGCGGTCGACGCCGCCAGCTTGCCGCTGCTGGCCATCAACTCGCCGGAATCGAGATATACCGCGACCCCGACTACCGGCGGCTGGATCTCCGCCGCCAGGTTTTCCTGCACCGCCTGCGGGTCGAGGTTCCAGATCGGGTTGATCAGATTGATCTCCAGCCGCTGGCGCATGGCCTCGCCGGCCTGCCGGTAGTCCTGGGTCAGCTGGGTGCTCAGCCGCCAATAAGCGAATCCGCCCGACCCCGCCAGCAGCAGGGTCACCAACAGGACGAAAAGCACGTTGAGGCGAAAACCGATGCTGCTGCTCACCGTCACTCCTGCGCGCCAACTGCGAAATGGACTCACTGATTGGTATAGCAGGCGCCGGATCGAGCGGCTGGCATGTCGCTGTGAGGCAATTCCGCAGCAAATGCGACAGGGTGAGGATTTCCGGGCTTTGCCCGGGGCACGGCGCTTCGCAATTGTGATCCAAGCACCGCAGCGCTCGGCCGCTACGCATAGACTGCGGCCGGGAAGTTGCACGAGCGTTCAAATTAAACAGGAGGCAAGTGAATGGCGAAGTTTTGGATCCTGGGCGGCGGTGCTGCCCTGGCCGGCGGCGCGCTGATCGGCTTCATGCTGCTGCCGGCGGCGCAGGATGGCCGGCCCCAGCAAGCTGCAGTAGCCAACCCGGCGGCAAGCCAGTCCCCCACCCCGTTGTCCTCGGCGCAACCACTCCCCAGTGCGGTGCCGGCGACGACTGCCGATCCGGCGGCCCTGCCGCTGCAACCCGTGGCGGCCCGCGCCCCGGCGGCGCAGCTGAGCCTGTGGCAGGCCGAGCAGCTCAGCGAGGGTGAAGAAAACGGCATCCCGGTGTACTACACCGAGCTGCAGCCGGCGGCCCTGGAAGACCTTAGCGTCGGCCAGACCCTGGAACTGGCCCTGCCCGGCCACCAGCAGCCACTGCAAGCCCGGCTCAGCGAAACCCGCAATACCGGCGGCAGCGCCGTCTGGCAGGGTGAGTTGCTCAACGGCAACGACGCGGAAACCCTCACCGTCGTGCGTGGCGCCAAGCAGACCCACATCGCCGTGGCGACGCTGGAAGGCAGCTACTCGGTGATCGTCGACAACCGCACCGGCAAGGCCGTGATCACCGACGAGAACGAGATCGCCCAGCGTAGCGATCCCAACGACCAGGTCGACTACGACCCGCGCGAGCTGCCGCCGCTGGCTCCGCCGGCCCAGGGCTGAGAACCACCGAAACGTCCAGCCGTGGAGTCGGGCGAGTGAATACCTCTTATAAGGAAAACAACCCCATGAAACCTAGCCTCTGGCTATCCGGCCTGGCGCTTAGCCTGGCCACTGGCGCGGCGAGCGCCGCCCCGCAGACCGTCGACATCATGGTGCTCTACACCAAGGGCGCTACCGAGAGTCGCAACGGCCTGGACATCGATGCGCGCATCGCCAGCTATATCGAATACGCCAATACCGCCTACCAGAAGAGCGGTATCGACATGCGCCTGCGCCTGGTGCACAAACAGCTGCTGGACTGGGCCTCCTACCCCGACGTGACCGGCAACAACCTCGGCCGCTTCAAGGATGACGCCCAGGTCCAGCGCCTGCGCGAGCAATACGGCGCCGACGTGGTCAGCCTGATCAACCTGTCGGCCAACGCCGGCAATGGCTACATCACCTGCGGCATCGGCTACATGGGCACCGGCGAGAAGAACAGCGACAAGTTCTACAGCTGGGCCAAGGACATGCCCTACAACCTGGTGGGCGTCGACTGCGGGCTGAATACCTTCGCCCACGAAGCCGGCCACAACATGGGCCTGCGCCATTCCTACGAGCAGGACCAGCAGGAGGGCTACTTCCAGAACGGCGGCCACAGCGGCACTCACGAGTGGAGCCGTGGCTACGGCGTCAGCGGCCAGTTCAGCACCATCATGGCCTACCCCCATGTGTTCGGTGCGCGTACCCAGGCGCCGTTCTTCTCCAACCCGAAACTGACCACCGCCGAGTGCTCCAACCAGCCGTGCGGCATGGAAGGTCGCGCCGATGCGGTGCGCGCGCTGAACACCATGCGCGTGCAGATCGGCGATTTCCGCCAGACCAAGGTGCCGGTCACCGACAATCCGGACAACCCGGACAACGGCGGCACCAACCCGCCGACCGATCTGCCGTGGTGCAGCAAGGCCGACCTCAAGGGGCTGGTCGGCAACGGCGACTTCCGTACCCTGGATGGCTGGCGCTCGCTGTTCAACCAGTCCGAGCTGAGCCTGGTCAACGTCGCCCAGAGCTGCCGCGATAACGCCGGCCAGCTCGAGGCCCGTGCCTTCGACGCCCTGGTCACCCCGGTCAGCGGCCTGAAAGCCGGTACCCAGTACCGTCTCGGCGGCAAGCTGATGCTCAAGACCCGCGGTAGTCGCGAATACGCTCGTCTGGCGATTCTCGAGGAAGGCAGCGATGGTCGCCTGACCTACTCCGCCGAGCAGGGCGTGCGCGTGTCGATCACCGGCAACGAGTTCACCCGCCTGGAGAAGGCCTTCACCTTCAAGGGCAGCAATGCGCGCACCCTGTACGTCGCCCTGTGGACCGACAGCGGCGCCAGCCTGCTGGCCGACGAAGTCTCCCTGGTGGAAGTCGGCACCACCTCCACGCCGACCAACCCCACCACCCCGACCACGCCGAGCCGCGTGACCTACGACTTCGAGAGCGGCATCGGTGGCTGGGCCGGCTTCTACGGCAGCGTGCGCCCGACCAGCTTCGCCCGAGGCGGTCGCCAGGCCCTGGAAGTTCACAGCCGCCGCTATGACGGCGCCGGTGCCAGCGTCAGCCTGCTCGCCAGCGTCGAAGGCGGCCAGACATACCGCGTCAAGGCCGACCTCGCCCTGGGTCGCGACAGCCGCGTCAGCGGCGTGGTCTACGGCTACCTGTATGTCGAGGACGCCAACCGTCGCGGCCAGTACATCTCCCTCGGCCAACTGGCCGCGCGCGGCGGCAGCTGGGGCACCCTGCAGCGCGACGTGCAGCTGCCGGCCGGCACCCTGAAACGTGTCGACCTGCTGCTGCTGGGCACCCAGCGCGCCCAGTCGCTGTTCATCGACAACGTCGACGTCAGCAAGCTGTAAGACTCCATGTGAGCGTGTGCAGTACTGGATGTGCTGCACATTTTTGTATCGGTAACCGCAGGTTCTGGGTTACCGATTTTTTTTGCGCCGCGTTTTGTTTGGGGCAAGGCCGTTGTGAAACCGGACTGGCAAATTGGTTTCAGGCAGTTGGCGAGCAGCGCTAATGCATGGCTGGTTCTCGGGGTGGCTGGCGGCCGCTGCTTGCACCTACCGGCACCTCACTGAACGTAGGCAAAGAAAAAGAAGCGTTCCCCGGCAGGGCGAAACCAAAACGCACACCGAAACGCGGAAAGCAGCCGGCGCACTTACCACAACACCCAAACTCGCCTGTCCGGTATCAAGGCCACCTTTCTCGAGGGCGTGACGAAGCCCGTCTACGCATGGGATTGCCTGATGGATTCGCTCGACCTTCGCGTTCGTGAAATGGGCGACGGGTAGATCGCCTGCGCTGTTCCCACACCGCTTTTGCGGTCGCCGCGCCAGGACTCAAGTGAAGTCGTGATCGCAGGAATTGTGCGGGCTGGGCTTCGGGAAAGAGCGCCCCTCAACCCAGCCTACCGATTGGGGCTTGTCCCATGGGTTGCGGTTGAGGAGCACAGCGACGAAGCCCAACGAGTGGATGTCATCCTGCTTCCGTGGACTCCTGCATTTGCGGAAATGGCGAGGGAGATGGGGATGGATCATCGAGCATCGACCCTCAGGTCGTCGTCGTTCCGGTCGAGAAGCCGGAACCCAGGTGGGGCATGCCTACCCGCACCTGGCCCATTCCGCCCGCCGAGGCGCTACTCGCTGATCACCCGCACCTCACGCTGAGGCAACTGGCTGGGCAGTTGCTGCGCGGCCTGTTGCGCCGCCTTGGCATCGGCGAAATCGCCATAGACCATGCGGAACCACGGCTCGCCGTTGCGCTGGGTGCGCAGCAGGCGGAGTGGCTGGCCCGGATTGCGTTCGATCAGCGCCTGCATGAACGCCTCGCTGCTACCTTCGGTCAACTGCACGAAATAGCGCTTGGCCGGCTCCTGTGCCTTGGCCGGTGCCGCCACCGGGGCGGGAGTGGCCATGGCCAGTTGCACGGGCTCGTCGCCGCCCTGGCCATTGCCCAGGGTTTCCGGCTCCACTGTCTTCGGCTTCTCCACCAGGGTGTGCGAGGGCGGCAGCGGTGCGGTCTGCACCGGCGGTGGGGTCGGCACCGGGTGCGTCTGCACCACCGGCTCCTGCGCCGGCACCGGCGCCTGGCTCTGGCGCAGGTCGATCTCCGCCGCGGGTGCCTCGTTGCGCTGGAACAGTTGCATCGGGTCGCTCGGCAGGATGCTCGGCGCGGCGTCGCGCTGGCCGCCGAGCACGCGGATGTCGCCGTATTTCTGCCGGCTCAGGGCGGCCATGGCCTCGCCGTTGCGCACCACGGTCGGACGCAGGAACACCATCAGGTTGCGCTTGACCCGGCTGTCCTGCTTGGAGCGGAACAGCCCGCCAAGCAGCGGCAGGTCGCCGAGCAGCGGCACCTTGGCGGTGCTCTTGGTGACGTCGTCCTGGATCAGGCCGCCGAGCACGATCACCTGGCCGTCGTCGGCGAGAATGGTGCTCTTGATCGAGCGCTTGTTGGTGATGATGTCGCTGACGTTGATGCCTTCCGGCGCCGGCACCAGCGAGGAGATTTCCTGTTCGATCTCCAGGCGCAGGGTGGCGCCCTCGTTGATATGCGGGGTGACCTTGAGGGTCACGCCGATGTCCTTGCGCTCGATGGTGGTGAAGGGGTTGTTGGCCCCGTCGCCGCCGGTGGTGTAGGAGCCGGTCTGGAACGGCACGTTCTGGCCGACCAGGATTTCCGCTTCCTGGTTGTCCAGGGTCAGCAGGCTCGGGGTGGACAGCAGGTTGTTCTTGGTATTGGCCGACAGCGCCGTGATCAGCGCGCCGAAGCGGCCGTTGCCGACGCCGACCAGCGCGCCGCTGGGCAGCTTGTCCGGCAGTTTGTCGTTGCTCAGCGCGCCGAGCAGCGTGCCCACCGAGAGCCCGGCGTTGTTGAAGTTGACTCCGCCGAGGCCGGCGTTGCCGTTGCCGCGCCCGTCGATGGCCCACTGCACGCCGAGGGCATCGTTGATGTCGCCGGAAATCTCGACGATGGCCGCTTCCACCAGCACCTGGCCGCGCGGCACGTCGAGCTGGCGCACGATTTCCTCGAGCATGCTCACCGTATCCGGGTCGGCGAGGATCACCAGCGCATTGAGACTCTCGTCGGCGCGGATCAGCATCTCCCGGGGCTTGGCACCGGTGCTTTCGCCGCCGGCGCTGCTGTTCTTCAGCGAGTCGCCGATTTCGCCGAGGGTTTCGGCGAGCGTCTTGGCGTCGTTGTAGCGCAGGCGGATGACGCGGGTGTTGGCCGAGCGCGAGGAGGGGATGTCCAGCGCCTGCACCAGGTTCAGCAGCTTCGCCCGGGCCTCCGGCGGACCGATCAGGATCAGCCGGTTGGTACGGCTGTCGGCGATCACCGTGGCGCTGCCCATGCCCTTGGCCTGGCCACGGGCAATGCTGTTGTTAAGCGCCTCGGCGGCGTCCTGCACCCAGCCGTAGCGCATGTCGTAGAGCGTGTAATCGCTCTGGTTGGCCTTGTCCAGGGTGCGCACGATTTCTTCGATGCGGGCGATGTTGGCCTGGCGGTCGCTGATGATCAGCGCGTTGGCCGAGGTCACCGCCGCCAGATGGCCGTACTGCGGAATCAGCGGGCGGATCAGCGGCAGCAGCTCGCTGACCGCGTGCTGCTGCACCTGGATGACTCGCGTCTCCAGAGCGTCCGGGCCGCTCAGCAGACCGTTGGGCACGCCCTCGGCCTTGGCTTCGGCGTTGGGCACGATGCGCGCCTGCTCACCCTGGGGGATCACCGAAAAGCCATGGGTGGCCATCACCGAGAGGAACAGCTGGTAAACCTCGGACAGGCTCAGCGAAGCCTGGGAAATCACGCTCACCTGGCCCTTCACCCGCGGGTCGACAACGAAGGTCTGGCCGCTGATCAGCGAGATCTGCTCGACGAAGTCACGGATGTCCGCGTCCTTCATATTGATGGTCCAGCGCTCGTCCTGCTGCTGTGCCACGGGGGCGGTGGGCTCGGCCAGGCTCGGCTGAACGCCGGCCAGGCAGCAAATGGCCAGCGCCACGGCGCGGGATAACGGCAAAAGAAGACGGCTCATGGTGTGCTCGGGGGATAGTCGGGTTCCGCCGCGTAGGAGAAGTTCTCCATCGGCGGCGGCTGGAATTCATCGGGCGCGGCATAGGGATCGACATTATCGACGATCGCCGGCACCAGCGGGTTGGAGCGACGCTGCGGGAAGTTCAGCCGCTCCTGCACGCCGTTGCGGCTGAGCAGCACGTGGTCCTTGAATACCGCCTGCACGCGCACGCCGGGGCTGACCTCGTCGCCCACGGTCAGCCGGCGTGCCCGGCCACCGGCGGGGGCGATCAACGCGGCGGCCTGCTCGGCATTCATGAAGCTGGCCAACAGCGTCAGCTGCAACGTGGTCGGCGGCGCTTCGCGACTCTGCGAAACGCCCGGCATGCCGAACAGCAACTGCAGCCGGTCCAGGGACGGCGGCGCGCTTGCCGCCAGCGTGCGCACCGGCGGGGCGACCGTGATCGGCGCCTGCATCAGCCGCCACCACTGCGCGCCCTGCCAGGCCAGGCTCAGGCCCATCAGCAGCAGGCAGAGCAGGCACAAGGCCGAGGCTAAATGCTGTTGCGACCAGCGCGTCGGGCTCCTGCCATTGGCCGGCACGGTATGCACTCCTAGGAATTATTGTTCGAGTCGAACAAAGCTGGCGCATGGCCAGCTTTGCGCGGGATGGGCAACGATACCGGCTGCACCCGCGGTACGCTGGGAACCGGTGCGCAACTGTTCAACAAACCTGGCCGCACGGATGGATTTGTGCGCTGTTTCCGCCGGCCGGCATGCCCTATTTTCCGCCGGTCGCCCTGCCGGCCGCTGCCTACCTATCGACTGGAACACCCACCGCTGTGCGCTGTCCATCACTGGTTGTGCGACTCGCTGCCCGAAAAGCCAGTTGACCCGTTTGGGCATCTGCGCTTTAAAGCGCATTCGCGGTTAGTATGTCCGCCGGTCAGGGAACCGGCCCTTCTATCTATTTGGATCTTGCCTATGTCTTCTTCCACCGAGCTTGCCGAACTGGACGCGCAGTCCGCCGCGCCGATCGGTTGGCGGCGGCTGCCGTTCGCCTTTGCCAAGCGCCACGGCGTGCTGCTGCGCGAGCTGGAGGGCCAGGTGCGGGTGTGTGCCCGCGAGGGCGCGCCGCTGATGGCGCTGCAGGAGGCGCAGCGCTTCGCCGGGACGCGGTTGGCGCTGGACTGGGTCGACGCCGAGACCTTCGACCAGGCGCTGTCGGCCACCTACCAGCACGACTCTTCCGCCGCCATGCAGATGGTTCAGGGCCTGGGCTCGGACATGGACCTGGCCAGCCTCGCCGACCAGGTGCCGGAAACCGAGGACCTGCTGGAGCAGGAGGACGATGCGCCGATCATTCGCCTGATCAACGCCATCCTCGGCGAGGCGATCAAGGAAAACGCCTCGGATATCCACGTCGAGACCTTCGAGAAGCGCCTGGTGATCCGCTTCCGCATCGACGGCGTGCTGCGCGAGGTGGTGCAGCCCAAGCGCGAGCTGGCGGCGCTGCTGGTGTCGCGGATCAAGGTGATGGCCAAGCTGGATATCGCCGAGAAGCGCGTGCCGCAGGACGGTCGCATCTCCCTGCGGGTCGGCGGCCGCGAGGTGGACATCCGTGTGTCCACCCTGCCGTCGGCCAACGGCGAGCGCGTGGTGCTGCGTCTGCTCGACAAGCAGGCCGGCCGGCTGACCCTGACCCACCTGGGCATGAGCTCGCGGGACCGCCAGCTGATGCAGGAAACCGTGCAGAAGCCCCACGGCATCATTCTCGTCACCGGCCCCACCGGTTCCGGTAAGACCACCACGCTGTACGCCAGCCTGGTAACCCTCAACAACGGCTCGCGCAACATCCTCACCGTCGAGGACCCCATCGAATACCATCTGGAAGGCATCGGCCAGACCCAGGTCAACACCAAGGTCGACATGACCTTCGCCCGCGGCCTGCGCGCCATCCTGCGCCAGGACCCGGACGTGGTGATGGTCGGCGAGATCCGCGACCAGGAAACCGCCGAGATCGCCGTGCAGGCCTCGCTCACCGGTCACCTGGTGCTCTCAACCCTGCACACCAACAGCGCCATCGGCGCGGTCACCCGTCTGGTGGACATGGGTGTCGAGCCGTTCCTGCTGTCCTCCTCGCTGCTTGGCGTGCTCGCCCAGCGCCTGGTACGCGTGCTCTGCCCGGCCTGCAAGCAGCCGTACCTGGCCGACGCGGCGGAATGCAAGATGCTCAACATCGAGCCCGAGGCGCCGCCGCCGACCCTCTACCACGCCAAGGGTTGCGACGAGTGCCGGCAACTCGGCTATCGCGGCCGGACCGGTATCTATGAACTGGTGGTGTTCGATGACCCGATGCGCACGCTGATCCACAACCGTGCCTCGGAACAGGAAATGACCCGCCACGCGCGCCTGCTCGGGCCGAGCATTCGCGACGATGGCATGCGCAAGGTCCGCGAAGGGGTCACGACCCTGGAAGAAGTGCTGCGGGTAACCAGGGAGGAATGAACATGCGGCACCTTCGAATGGCCCGGCAATGCCGTGAGTTGCCAGGCGTGGTTCGCTGATGGCGGCGTTCGAATACATCGCCCTCGACGCCAAGGGGCGCCAGCACAAGGGCCTGCTCGAAGCCGACAGCCCGCGCCAGGCGCGCCAATTGCTACGGGAAAAACAGTGGTCGCCGCTGGAGGTGAAGCAGGCCAAGGCCCGCGAGGAGCGTGGCACGGGTGGCTTCAGCTTCGGCCATGGCTTGTCCGCCCGCGACCTGGCGCTGGTGACCCGGCAACTGGCGACCCTGGTGCAGGCGGCGCTGCCGATCGAGGAGGCGCTGCGCGCCGCCGCCGCGCAATCCACCTCGCAGAAGATCAAGTCCATGCTGCTCGCCGTGCGCGCGCGGGTGATGGAAGGCCATAGCCTGGCGGCGGCGCTGAAGGAATATCCCTCGGCCTTCCCCGAGCTGTACCGCGCCACGGTGGCGGCGGGCGAGCATGCCGGCCACCTCGGCCTGGTGCTCGACCAACTGGCCGACTACACCGAACAGCGCCAGCAGTCGCGGCAGAAGATCCAGTTGGCGCTGCTCTATCCGATCATCCTGATGGTCGCCTCGCTGACCATCGTCGGCTTCCTGCTCGGCTACGTGGTGCCGGACGTGGTCAAGGTGTTCGTCAACACCGGCCAGGAGCTGCCGGGGCTGACCAGCGGGCTGATCGCCCTCAGCGACTTCGTCAAGGCCTGGGGCTGGCTGGTGGTGCTGGCGATCATCGCCGCCGTGCTGGGTATGCGCGTGGCGCTGCGCGATGAGACCCTGCGGCGCAAGTGGCACGCGTTCATCCTGCGCATTCCGCTGGTGGGCCGGCTGGCCCGGGCGACCAACACGGCGCGCTTCGCCTCGACCCTGGCGATCCTTTCGCGCAGCGGCGTGCCGCTGGTGGAAGCGCTGTCCATCGCCTCGGCGGTGATTTCCAACCTGCGCATCCGCGACAAGGTGGTGGAGGCGGCGCAGAAGGTGCGCGAGGGCAGCAGCCTGACCCGGGCGCTGGACGCCACCAAGGAATTTCCGCCGATGATGCTGCACATGATCGCCAGCGGAGAAAAATCCGGCGAACTGGATCAGATGCTGGCCCGCACCGCGCGCAACCAGGAAAGCGACCTGGGCGCACAGATCGCCTTGCTGGTGGGCCTGTTCGAGCCGTTCATGCTGGTCTTCATGGGCGCGGTGGTACTGGTGATCGTGCTGGCGATCCTGCTGCCGATCCTTTCTCTTAACCAATTGGTGGGGTAAACGAGTGAAACAACGTCAAGCAGGCTTCACGCTGATCGAAATCATGGTGGTGGTGGTCATCCTCGGCATTCTCGCCGCGCTGGTGGTGCCGCAGGTCATGAACCGCCCGGACCAGGCCAAGGTCACGGTGGCCAAGGGCGACATCAACGCCATCTCCGCCGCCCTGGACATGTACAAGCTGGACAACGGCAGCTACCCGAGCACCCAGCAGGGGCTGGAAGCACTGGTGAAGAAGCCCTCCGGCAACCCGCAGCCGCGCAACTGGAACAAGGACGGCTATCTCAAGCGCCTGCCGGTCGATCCGTGGGGCAACCCCTACCAGTACCTCGCGCCGGGCACCCACGGGGCTTTCGACCTGTACTCGCTGGGCGCCGACGGCAAGGAAGGCGGCAGCGATACCGCCAGCGACATCGGTAACTGGGAAGGCTGATGCGCGCACCGCTGGTAGCGACGTTCGGCGCCCTGCTGCATAGACGCCCGGCCCTGGCGCCGCGCCGGCTGCACGGCTTCACGCTGATCGAGCTGCTGGTGGTGCTGGTCATTCTCGGCGTGCTGGTCAGCCTGGCGGTACTGTCCACCGGCAACTCCAGCGCGACCCGCGAAATGCGCGACGAAGCGCAGCGGCTGGCGGCGCTGATCGGCGTGCTCGCCGACGAGGCGGTGCTGGACAACCGCGAGTACGGCCTGCTGATTCGTCCGGAAAGCTACCGCGTGCTCGCCTACGACGAGAGCGACGGACGCTGGACACCTGCCAGCGGACAGAAGGAACACCGCCTGCCGACCTGGGCGCGCCTGGACCTCGAACTGGACGGCGAGCCGCTGAAGCTGGCGGCACCGGTCAGGGACGAGGAAGAGGACCAGCCCGGCCTGAGCAATCGCGGCGAAAAGAAATCCAGCGAAGACAAACCGAAGAAACTGCCGGAACCGCAGTTGCTGATCCTCTCCAGCGGCGAGCTGTCGCCGTTTCGCCTGACCATCGGCGAGCGCGGCAGCAAGGGCGCCGCCTATGAGCTGGTCAGCGATGGCTTCCAGCTGCCCAGGGCCGAGCCGGCCAAGGAGCGCAAATGAGCGCCGTAGGAGCGGGCCACGCCCCCGAAACGGCGCGCCCCTTGGCAGCCACGTCGCCCGCCCGCGTGGGGGGCTTCACCCTGCTGGAGGTACTGGTGGCGCTGGCGATCTTCGCCACCGTCGCCGCCGTGGTGCTGACCTCCGCCGGCCGCAGCCTCAACAACGCCATGCGTCTGGAGGAAAAGACCCTGGCCGGCTGGATCGCCGACAACCATATCACCGAGTTGCAGCTGACCCAGCCGACCCCCAGCCCCGGCCGCGACGACGACGAGCTGGAGTACGCCGGACGTCGCTGGGAAATCCAGACCGAGATCGAGGCCACCAGCGACCCGGCCATGCGCCGCGTCACCGTATGGGTGGCGCCGCGTCCTGAGCGCGGCCGGGGCGCGCCGCCGCGCGAGCGCGCCGCCATCAGCCTGACCGGCTTCCTCGGGGTGCGCCAATGAGCCGTGCACAGAGACAGCGCGGCTTCACCCTGCTGGAGCTGCTGATCGCCATCGCCATCTTCGCCCTGCTTGGCCTGGGCACCTACCGCATGCTCGACAGCGTGCTGCGCAGCGACGAGGCCACGCGCAGCCAGGAGCAGATCCTGCGCGAACTGGCGCGGGCGTTCTGGAGCCTGGAGCGCGACGTACTGCAGGCCAGTCCGCGGGCGGTGCGCGATGGCTACGGCGACGAGCGCCCGGTGTTTCTCGGCGAAAGCAAGGCGCTGGATGGCAGCGCAGCCTTCGAACTGACCCGCAGCGGCTGGCGCAACCCGACCGGGGTGCAGCGCTCGCAGTTGCAGCGGGTGCGCTGGCGGCTGGCCGGCAATACCCTGGAGCGGGTCTACTGGGTGGTGCTGGACCCGGCGGTGGACAGCCAGCCACGGGTGCAGAAAGTGCTCGACGACATCGTCGGCCTGGAACTGCGCTATCTCGACAAGAACGGCACCTGGCACGACGACTGGCCGGTGCAGGGCAATCGCGATGCCGGCGCCGAGGACGGCGGCCTGCCGCAAGCGCTGGAACTGACCCTGGAACACCGCCGCTACGGCAAGCTGGTGCGCCTGCTGCGGCTGCCCGACGAGCCGGAAGCCAGCCAGACCGGCGACATCCCCAATCTGGACGATCCGAACAATCCGGACCAGCCCGAGCAGCCGCCCGCCGAGCCGCCCATCGAAACACCCGGGGGGACCAAGCCATGAGCCGCCGACAGCGCGGCGTGGCGCTGATCACCGTGCTGCTGGTGGTGGCCATCGTCACCGTGGTCTGCGCCGGGCTGATCGCCCGCCAGCAACTGGCGATCCGCGCCACCGCCAACCAGATCGACGCACGCCAGGCGATGCACTACGCCCTCGGCGGCGAGGTGCTGGCCGGCGGCATCCTGCAACGCGACCTCAAGGCGCCGGGCAGCAACCCGCAGCAGCCGGTCGACCACCTGCAGGAACCCTGGGCCAAGCCGCTGCCGGTCTTCCCCATCGAGCAGGGCGAGATCGCCGTGCGCATCGAGGACCTGTCCGGGCGCTTCAACCTCAACAGCCTGGTGCGCGGCGAGCAGGTCAACCAGCCGGCGCTGGAGCGTTTCCGTCGCCTGCTGCGGCACCTGGAGATCGACCAGCCCTACGCAGAACGCCTGGTCGACTGGCTCGACGGTAACCAGGAACCCAGCGGCGAATACGGCGCAGAGGACAACCAGTACCTGCTGCTCGATCCGCCCTATCGCCCGGCCAACGGGCCGATGACCGACGTTTCCGAGCTGCGCCTGCTGCTCGGCATGCGCGACGAGGATTACCGCAAGCTGCTGCCCTACGTCAGCGCCCTGCCGGCCGACGCCAAGCTCAATGTGAACACCGCCAGCGCCATGGTGCTCGCCACCCTCGCCGAGGGGCTCACGCCGGGATCGGCGCAGGCACTGGTGGCCGGGCGCGGCAAGGAAGGCTACAAGGACGTGCAGACCTTCATGAGCCAGCCGGCGCTGGCCGGCACCGGCATGAAGAGCGACGGCCTGGCCGTCGGCAGCCAGTATTTCCAGGTCGTCAGCGACGTGCAGGTGGTCGACCGCCACCAGGTGCTGACCAGCACCCTGCAACGCGACAGCAAGGGCACGGTGCACATCGTGCAGCGCAACCTCGGCCAGCCGGCGCTACGACCTGCGGCAACGAAAAATAAAGAAGGATGACCTCCATGGACTGCCTGTTCCTACCGCCTGACGGCGGCCCCGCCCTCGACACCGAGCGCCCGCTGTACTGGCTGCCGAGCGAAGGCCCGGGGGCCTGGCTGACGCTGGCCGATTGCGCCGCCGCCGCCCACGGTCGCGAGATTGCCCTGGTGCTGCCAGCCGAAGTCTGCAGCGCTTTCGCCGTCGCCCTGCCGACGCAGAAGGAGCGCTGGCTGCGTCAGGCGTTGCCTTACGCGGTGGAAGAACTGCTGGCCGAGGACGTCGAACAACTGCATCTGGCTCTGGGCGAGCGCCTGGAGGACGGCCGCTACCGGGTCATCGCCGTGCGCCGCGACCTGCTGGCCGGCTGGCTGCGCCAGTTGCAGGCGGCCGGGCTGGCGGTCGGCGCCATCCATATGGACGCCGACCTGCTGCCGCGCGAGGACACCCAGTTATTGATCCTGGAAGAGCGCGGCCTGCTCGGCGGCGCCGACGAGACGCGCATGGCCTTCGCCGCCGCCGCCTGGCCGGAACTGGCCAGCCAGTGCCCAGCGCCGGTCCACGGCCATGGCCGCAGTGCCCGGGCGCCGGTGTCGCTCGATGGCTACCAGCAACTGGACGAACCGCGCCGATTGCTGGCCGAGGGCCGCAGCCACGCCGTGGACCTGGCCCAGGGCGAGTTCGCCGTGCAGAGCGAAGGGGGCGGCTGGTCCGCCTGGAAGCCGCTGCTGGCGGTGGCCGGCCTGTGGCTGCTGCTGCAGTTCGGCTTCAACCTGGCCCAGGGTTGGTACCTGCAATTCCAGGGCGACCAGTACGCCGCCGCCAGCGAGGCGCTGTACAAGGAGCTGTTCCCCCAGGACACCCGCATCGTCAACCTGCGCGCGCAGTTCGACGAGCACCTGTCCCAGGGGGCCAGCGCCGACAGCGGGCGCTTCCTGCAATTGCTCGACCAGGCCGCCGGCGCGCTGGGCGCCACGCCGACGCTGTCGGTGCTGCAGCTGGACTACAGCGAGAGTCGCGGCGACCTGGCCATGCAGGTGCGCGCGTCCGACTTCGCCGAACTGGAGCAGCTGCGCAAGCGCCTCAGCGAAGCCGGGCTGGCGGTCCAGCTTGGCTCGGCCAACCGGGAAGAAGACGGCGTGACCGCCCGTGTCGTGATAGGAAGCTAAGCCATGTCGGCCCTGATGACCCTCAAACAGCAAGTCCTCACCCGCGCCGCCGGCTCGCCGCTGGGCCAGCGCTGGCAGCAACTGCCGCCGCGCGACCGTCTGGCCCTCGGCCTGCTTGGCGCCTTCGTGCTGCTCGCGCTGCTTTACCTGATGCTCTGGCAGCCGGTCGCCCGCCACGTCGGCGACGCCCGCGCCTATTACCAGCAGCAACGCGAGCTGCACGCCTATCTCCAGGCCAATGCCGACCTGGCCCGCCAGCAGGCGGCCCAGCCGCAGGTCAACCTCGCCCCGGAACAGTTGCAGGGCCTGGTCACCCAGAGCGCCAAGGAGCATGGCCTGACCGTCGAGCGTTTCGACAGCGACGGCGAGGGCCTGCTGGTGAGCCTCACCCAGGCGCCGTTCGCCAACCTGCTGCGCTGGTTCAGCGAGCTGCAGAGTCAGGGCGTGCGCCTGAGCGAAGTCAGCCTCGACCGCGGCGAGAACGGCAAGGTGGATGCCCGCGTCACCATGAAGACCGGCGGCTGACCGCCGCACCAGGACGGCGCGGCGGCGATATACCGCCCGCCGCGATAGCGCCGCCTGCTAGCGGCCCATCAGGCGCGTTGATCCGGGGGCGTCCCCGGTTACTGCGCAACCCTTGCCGGCAGGCTCTTTGCCGGCTTTTCCCACCGAAAGAACGGGTGACCACTGGGCAATTGGCCATGATCCAGGCTTGGAGCGACTGCGCGCCGGCGGTTAAGCTGCGTCAACGTGAAGTCGCTCACATACAAGAACAGCCAACGACGCATGACCACCGCCCCCGCCGCCGATTCTTCCGCGCAGGCCGCCGACGCTCGGCAGACCGTCGAGCGCTATGCCACGGACATCGCCGCCGAGCGCACCCGGCTGCTCTACCAGGGCTCGCGTCTGCCCACCCTGCTGATGTTGCTCAACGGCCTGGCCTGCACCGTGCTGCTATGGGGCCCGCAACATCGCCTGCTGCTGAGCGTCTGGATGGTCTGGCTGGTGCTGCTGGCGGTGTTGCGCCTGATCCAGGTGGCGGCCTTCCATGCCGCGCGGCCCTCGCAACAGGCCAATCCACGCTGGCGGCATGCCTTCCTGCTGGGCTCCGGCGCGTCGGGCCTGACCCTGGCCTTCGCCGCCATCGCGCTGGTGCCGGCCGATGCCTTCCTGCAGCAGGCCCTGCTCTACGGGCTGATCGCCGCGGCGATCCTGTCGGCCAGCGTCGCCTACGCGGTCAGTCGCGCGGCCTTCCTGTCCTTCGCGCTGCCCTGCCTGCTGCCGACCCTCGGCTACCTGTTGGCCAGCGAGCAGCCCTTGCAGCGTGGCTGGGGCGTGCTCGGGCTGATCCTGTTCGTCGCGCTGCTGGTGGTGGCCTGGCAGGTCAACCGGCTGGTGCAGCGCAGCCTGCTGCAACGCTTCCAGAACCAGGCGCTGATCGAACACCTGGAGCACGCCAAGGCCCAGGCCGAGGGCCTCAACCAGGAACTGGCGCGCGAGGTGGAGCAGCGCCGCCGTGCCGAACGCGAGCTGCGCCAGGCCCATGACGAGCTGGAGATGCGCGTGGCCCAGCGCACCCTGGAGCTGGATGCCGCCAGCCACGCCCTGAGCAAGAGCGAGGCGCGCCTGGCCCTGGCCCTGGAGGCCAGCGAGCTGGGGCTATGGGACTGGGACCTGGTGACCGACGAGGTGCACCACAGCCATCTGCAGGAAATCTTCGGCCTCGAGCAGGCGCAGGTGCGCGGCGTGCTCACCCACCTCAAACCGCGCCTGCACCCGGAAGACCTGCCGTTGCTGCGCCGGGCACTGGTCGAGCACATGAAGGGCAAGAGCGACGGCTACCAGGTCGAGTACCGCATCCGCCACACCGACGGCCACTGGGTATGGGTCGAGGACCGTGGCCGCGCGGTGGAGCGCGACGAACAGGGCCGCGTGCTGCGCATGCTCGGCACGCGGCGCGATATCAGCGCCTGGAAGCGTCGCGAGGAGGAACAGCGGCTGGCCGCCACGGTGTTCGAGGCGGCCAGCGAGGGCATCGTCATCCTCGACCCGGACTACCTGCTGCTGGCCGTCAACGAGGCGTTCAGCCAGGTGACCGGCTATCGCCAGGAAGACGTCATCGGCCGCAGCGTCGCCACCCTCATCGGCAGCCGCGAGGCGCGCCGCCAGTACCAGCTGATCCGCCAGGAGCTGGAGCAGCACGACCGCTGGCAGGGCGAGCTGATGGAGACGCGCAAGAACGGCGAACTCTACCCCCAGTGGCTGCAACTCAACGTGGTGCGCAATTCACGCGGACAGGTCAGCCACATCGTGGGGTTCTTCGCCGACCTCTCGGCACGCCGGGAGGCCGAGGAGCGCCTGCGCTACCTCTCCCACTACGATGAACTGACCGGCCTGGCCAATCGCGTACTGTTCAAGGAGCGCCTGCACGAGGCCAGCCAGCGCTCGCGGCAGAGCGGCCGCAGCATGGCCCTGCTGCACATCGACCTGGATCGCTTCAAGCTGCTCAACGACAGCCTCGGGCACGAGGTGGCGGATCAGTTGCTGCGGCAGATGGCGCGCCGCATGACCCAGGCGGTGCCGGAGGCCGACACCCTGGCACGGCTCTCCGGCGACGAGTTCGCGGTGATCCTCGATGGCTACGGCAGCCTTTCCAGCCTGGCACGTCTGGCCAGCCGCCTGCTCGCCAAGCTGCGCGTGCCGATGACGGTCGGCGGCCATGAACTGGTGGTCAGCGCCTCGCTGGGCATCAGCCTGCTGCCGGACAACGCCCGCGAGATATCCACCCTGATCATCCAGGCCAACATGGCCACCCAGCATGCCAAGCACCTCGGAGGGAACACCTTCCAGTTCTTCACCGACAACCTGCAGGCCTGCACCCTGGAGCGCCTGCAACTGGAGAACCAGCTGCGCAAGGCGATCGACGAGGGCCAACTGGAGGTCTATTACCAGCCTAAGCTGCGCCTGGCCGACGACAGCCTGGACGCGGCCGAGGCGCTGGTGCGCTGGCGCCACCCGGTGCTCGGCCTGGTGCCGCCGGGCGACTTCATCGGCCTGGCCGAGGAAACCGGTCTGATCGGCCCGATTGGCGAGTTCGTCCTGCGCCAGGCCTGCCAACAGGCGTGCGACTGGCAGCGCGAGGGACTGGCGGAGATTCGCGTATCGGTCAACCTGTCGGTACACCAGCTGCGGCAGGGCAACCTCACCAGCCTGGTGCGCCAGGTGCTGGAGGAAACCGGGCTGTCGCCGCGCCTGCTGGAACTGGAGCTGACCGAGAGCCAGTTGCTGGACAACGTCGAGAGCGTGATCAGCACCTTCCACCAACTGCGCGCGCTGGGCGTCAAGCTGGCGATCGACGATTTCGGCACCGGCTATTCCTCGCTCAGCTACCTCAAGCGCTTTCCGGTGGACTACGTGAAGATCGACCAGTCGTTCATTCGCGATGTCTCGGCCGGCGGCGAGGACGCCGCCATCACCCGTGCGATTATCGCCATGGCCCATAGCCTGGAGCTCAAGGTGGTCGCCGAGGGTGTCGAGACCCAGGCGCAGATGGACTTCCTCAAGGCGCAGCGCTGCGACGAAATCCAGGGCTATCTGATCAGCCCGCCGGTGCAGGCGCATCACTTCGCCGAGCTGCTCAAGGAGCAGGCGGCGGTCTAGCGGGCGCGGGCAGGCGGTGGCCCGCAACGCCGCGATCGGCCCGCCACGCGGCTGCTCCGCACCGGCCTGGTGAAAAGCGACCGGCCGATGCTGACAGGCGCCAAGCGCCAGCAGGAAAAGCAACAGCAGCGCCCGCAGCGGCGTGCCATGTGGCGTGGTGGTTTCGTTGGGCTTCGTCGCTACGCTCCTCAACCGCAACCTAGGGGTGTGGGAAAGAAGCACCCGCAGGGGGACGAAGAGGGTCGGATGGGCCATTACGGCGGGCCTCCTGGGTCACGCATCGGGCCCTTATGGAGGACCGCTGGGCTTGCAGAAGCAAGCCCGTTAGACCGGCGGCCTGCTTGCCTGCCTGCTTACCCCGCGATGACGTCGCGCATCAGCAGCCCATAGTCCAGCGGCATTTCCGGCAGCGGCAGGTAGACCACATGACCGTCGCCCGGCGCCACGTCGAGGCGCCGGCCCTGGCGGTCTTCCAGGGCCTCCAGGCGCAGGTCGAGGTTGCCCTGCGGGGTCATCAGCTCCAGGCGGTCGCCGACCGCGAAGCGGTTCTTCACCCGCACTTCGGCCAGGCCGTTGCGTCGTTCGCCGGTCAGTTCGCCGACGAACTGCTGGCGTTCGATCTGCGAGCTGCCGTGCTGGTAGTTCTGGTACTCGTCGTGCACGTGGCGGCGCAGGAAGCCCTCGGTGTAGCCGCGGTTGGCCAGGGACTCGAGCACGTCCATCAGGCCGCGGTCGAACGGCTTGCCGGCCAGTGCATCGTCGATGGCCCGGCGGTAGACCTGGGCGGTGCGCGCCACGTAGTAGTGGGACTTGGTGCGGCCCTCGATCTTCAGCGAGTGCACGCCCATGGCCACCAGCCGCGGCACGTGCTGCACGGCGCGCAGGTCCTTGGAATTCATGATGTAGGTGCCGTGCTCGTCCTCGTGGGCGGCCAGGTAGTCGCCGGGGCGACTGCCGTCTTCCAGCAGGAACACTTCGTCGGTCGGCGCGCCCAGGCCGAGGGTCGGCTCGACCTGGCGCACGATCTCGCCCAACTCGTTCTCCTGCGCGCCGTGGGCCTGGTACTGCCAGCGGCAGGCGTTGGTGCAGGTGCCCTGGTTGGGGTCGCGGCGGTTGATGTAGCCAGACAGCAGGCAACGCCCGGAGTAGGCCATGCACAGTGCGCCGTGGACGAACACCTCCAGCTCCATGCCCGGCACGCGCTGGCGGATTTCCTCGATCTCCTCCAGCGACAGCTCGCGGGAGAGGATCACCCGGCTCAGCCCCTGGCGTCGCCAGAACTCGACGCTGGCCCAGTTCACCGCGTTGGCCTGTACCGACAGGTGGATCGGCATCTGCGGGAAATGCTCGCGCACCAGCATGATCAGCCCGGGATCGGACATGATCAGCGCGTCCGGGCGCATCTCCACCACCGGCGCCAGATCGTCGACGAAGGTCCTCAGCTTGGCATTGTGCGGCGCGATGTTGGCCACCACGTAGAACTGCTTGCCCTGGGCATGGGCCTCGGCGATGCCCTGGGCGAGGTTGGCGTGGTCGAACTCGTTGTTGCGCACCCGCAGGCTGTAGCGCGGCTGCCCGGCATAGACGGCGTCTGCGCCGTAGGCGAAGGCATAGCGCATGGACTTGAGGGTGCCGGAGGGAGAAAGCAGTTCGGGGCGGTGCATGGCGCGCTCGGGGCAATGGGACGTGCGCGCGATTCTAGGCAGCCCCTGGCGGGCGGGCATTGACCTGGGTCTATGCGGCGCCCAGCAGCCCCATGACCAGCGGCAGGCTGGCCGCCGCCAGCAACGTCTGCAGCGTGATGATGCCCGCCATCAGGTGGCTGTCGCCGCCGAGCTGGCGGGTCAGCACATAGGCGGTGGGTGCCGTCGGCAGGGCGAAGAACAGCACCAGCAGGCTGCTTTCCAGCGCCGGCAGATGCAGCGCCCAGGCTACGGCGACAGCCAGCGCCGGCATGGCCAGCAGGCGCAGGGCGCAGTTCCAGGCGAGCGCACCGACCTCGCCGGACAGCTCCTGCGGGCGCAGCGCGGCGCCGACGCAGAGCAGGCCCAGCGGCAGGCTGGCGGCGGCCAGCAGGCCGAGCAGGCGATCCGTGCCGCCGGGCAGGCCGAGGCCGGATAGGTTCACCAGCGCGCCGGCCAGGCAGGCCAGGATCAGCGGGTTCCGGGCAATCGGCAGCAGCAGCGAGCGGGCGTTCACCCCGCGCTCGGCGGTCAACGCCCAGACCGACATCACGTTCACCGTCGGCACCATCAGCGCCAGCATCAGTGCCGCCAGGGTCAGGCCCTGCTGGCCGAACAGGCTGCCGACGGCGGCCAGGCCGAGGTAGGTGTTGAAGCGCAGCAGGCCCTGGGTGATGGCGCCGAAGCGGGCCGCCGACCAGCCGCACAGGCGCCTGGCGAGGAGCAGGGCAGCCCACGCCAGGCCTAGGCCGAGCAGCACTGCCAGGGCCAGGCGCGGCAGCGCGGGGTTGTCCAGCGGCGCCTGGGCCAGGCTGCTGAACAGCAGGGCCGGGAACAGGACGAAGTAGTTCAGGCGCTCGGCGCCGGGCCAGAAAGCCTCGCTGGGAAAGGCCCAGCGGCGCAGCAGGTAGCCGCCGACGATCAGGGCGAACAACGGCCAGAGGGCCAGCAACAGCACGGTCACGGGGGTACTCGAACAGGCGGGGACGGGCCATCTTCGGCAGTCCCGTGCGGTCGCGCAAGTGCGGCGTAAAGGGAGAGACGTTGCTACCGTGTTCGGGGTCGCCGAGAGGAAAGTCCAATGCCCGATACCCATACTGGCGGTTGCCACTGCGGCCGCCTGCGCTACCAGTTCCGTGCGCCGTTGCGGGACATCGCCCATTGCCACTGCTCGATCTGCCGGCGTACCAGCGGCGGCATCGTCGTCACCTGGATCACCGTGCCGCGCCAGGCCTTCCAGTGGACCGCCGGCACGCCGCGCGAGCATGCCTCGTCGGCCAGTTGCACGCGCTATTTCTGTGGCGATTGCGGCGCACAACTGGCGCTGCTCACCCGCCTGAGCCCGGACAGCCTGGATGTCACCGTGGCCACCCTGGACCACCCGGAGCAGGCGCCGGCGGACCGCCATATCTGGATCGCCAACCGCTTGCCCTGGCTCACGCTGGACCCGCACCTGCCGGAAGAAGCCGGCGAGCACATCGACTAGGCGGCCTGGGGAAGAGCGTTGCTCTATCGGCGATAGTCAGGCACCGATGCCGCTGCCGGGTCGGCACAAGATGAGGCGGGAAGACGAGGCTTGTCCCGTGCGAATTCGTTGGGCTTCGTCGCTGCGCTCCTCAACCGCAACCTACGCGGGCCTGGGGCAGGCGGTGCGGTGCTTGCCGGGTTCCGGTAGGTTGTGGTTGGGCGCAGCGAAGCCCAACGGAGCGGCAGTGTGTTGGTTTCGCTGGGCTAAGCCGGCCGTTGGTGGCGATGTACGAAGCTGCGGTCAAGGTAGTCCTTCCAGTAGCCGAATACGCGCCCACCGGCCGTCCAGTGGCCCCAGGCGAGCAGCGCGCCGCCGTCGCCGGTGGCCAGCAAGGCCAGGCTGCGCCGCTGCGGGCGATAGGCCTGCAGTGGCCGGTCGCGCAGTGCCGCCTCCAGGTTGGCGGCCAACACCGGACCCTGGCGGACAGCATAGACGCCGCTCTTCGCCGTACCTGGCAGGCTGGCGCAATCGCCGCTGGCGAATACCTGCGGATGGGTGTGGCTGCGCAACTGCGCGTCGATGCGCACGAAGCCTGCGGCATCACCTGCCAGGCCGCTGTCGGCCAGCCACGGCCAGGCCGCTGCGCCGCTGGCCAGCAGCAGCCGTTGGCCATGCCAGACCGCCTCGTTGTCGCTGAGCAAGCGGTCTTCGTCGATGCGGGTTATCGGGCAATGCTCGCGAACCTGGACCCCGCGCCGGGCCAGATGGCCGAGGGCGCGCAGGCGCAGGCCCGGGGCTTGCCCGACGAGCAGCGGGCCGGCGCAGAACAGGGATAGCTGCGGCACCTGGCCGGCCAGCGCCAGGGCCAGTTCGACGCCCGCCGGCCCGCCGCCGAGGATCGCCAGGCGCTTGGGCTGCTCGCGCCAGCCTTGCCAGCCGGCGAGGAACTCGGCGAAGGGTTTGACCGCCAAAACCTGCATGGCCTCGCCGCGGCGCTCGGGAGCGGCAACCCGCGCGCCGACATTCAGCGACAGCCAGGTGGCGCGCCGCTCGCTGCCATCGGCCAGGCGCAGCTGGCCGGCATCGGCGTCCAGCGATTGCACCGTGCCGATCGAGAGTTCGACGCCGGCCGCGCGGCACAGCGGGGCCAGGTCGATGCGGCATTGGGCGGAGGCGTAACGGCCGGCCAGCAGGCCCGGCAGCATGCCGGAGTACCAGGCCGCAGGGCCTGGGCTGAGCAGGCCGATGCGTCCCGGCGGGCGTTTGCCGACAGCCCAGCGGCGCAAGACGCCGAGATGGCTATGGCCGGCGCCGACCAGCAACAGGTCGAAGGCGGTCATTGCGGGCATCGGCAAGCGGGCCGGGAGCGAAGAGTCATGCAGGCACTCGCGAAGGCGGCCACACGGCGGGCCGCGAAGGCGTAACCATGCCGTGGCGCCGGGCGGCTGTCGAGGGCAGCGTTCGCGCGGCGTGGCGATTCGCATTTTTTCGAAGGGCCCCTGGGGTTTTTGATTTGGCCGCCGTCCCAGGGCTGCGCGCTAATGGAGTCAATCCCGTTGTCTGGAGTCGTTCATGTCCTCGCTCGATCAATCCCTGTCGAATACCCGCAGTCGCCTGTCGGGGCTGCGTGCGCACCTGTCCATGCTGCTCTGGGCCTGGCTGGTGGCCGCCGCGTTCTTCGCCGCCGCCGAGATCGACCCGGCGGTCGACGCATTGCCGCTCAGCGGCGTGCGCCTGCTGCTCTCGGCGCTGCTGTTCCTGCCTCTGCTGCTGGGGCGTGCCGAGGGCCTGCCGCGCGGCCGGGCGCTGGCCGGGCATGCGCTGCTCGGCCTGCTGCTGGCGCTGTACTTCGCCAGCCTGTTCGAGGCGCTGAAGTACACCTCGGCACTGAATACCGCGCTGCTGTTCCTCAGCGTGCCGTTGCTCAGCCTGGCCTTCGAGGCCGGCCTGCTGCGTCGCGGCGATGCCCTGGCGCGGTTGCTGCCGACGCTGCTGGCGGCCGGCGGTGCGCTCTGGCTGGTGCTGCAGCGACCGGCCGGAGACGCTTCGCTGGAGGCCTACCCGCTGCTGATCTTCATCGGCGGCTGCCTGGCGATGGCGCTATACACGCCGCTCAGCCACTGGTTCGGCGAGCATTGGGGCGTCGCCCGCGAGCCTGCGCGGGCGACCTGCTGCAACCTGCTGTTCGGCGCGCTGTTCCTCGGCCTGTTCAGCCTGCCTGGCGGCCGCTGGCGCAGCCTTGGCCTGCTGGAGGCGAGGGACCTGGCCTGGCTCGGCTTCCTCGCGCTGTTTGGCACCCTGGCCACCTTCTGGCTGCTGCATCGCGCGGCACGGCGCATCGCCCCGGCCACGCTGCTCGCCTACAGCTACCTGAGCACCCTGTTCGCGCTGCTGATCCAGGCCGGCCTGAGCCACCAATTGCCGCCGGCCCACAGCTGGCCGGGCGCCGCGGCCATCGTCGCCGGCCTGCTCTGGCTGGCCTGGCGCGCGACCCCGCGCACGGCGTTGAACAACGCCTAGGTGTCTGCTTTCGCGCCGAGAATGGCGCGGACCTTGCTGCGGAAGCGGCGGGTTCCATCCGCCCTTCGTGGATTGCTGCCAGGTGTCTGGCAAGTTTTGCGCGGTCACCGGACGATCCGGCATAGTCGGCGCGGTCACTCGCCGCGGAACCTCCCCATGCTGCTTGCCAACGCCTTGCGCAAAGTCGATCTCCAGGACCTGCTGGTGTTTCTCGAGGTGTTCGAGCGGCAGAACCTCGGCGACGCCGGCGAGGCGCTCAACCTCAGCCCGTCGACCCTCAGCTACTGCCTGAAGAAGCTGCGCACGGCCTTCGCCGACGAGTTGTTCATCGTCACCCGCCAGGGCATGCAGCCGACGCGAAAGGCCCTGGCCATGCGGCCGCTGGTGCGCGAGGCGCTGGAGCGCCTGAATGCCTGCCTGGAGGTGGCCAGCGAGTTCGATCCAGGCTGTCTCCAGCGCAGCTTCAGGATCTGCGCGCCGGAGTATTTCGAGCTGCTGATCCTGCCGACGCTGCTGCGCCGGCTGCAGCGCGACGGCCACGCCATCGGCCTGGAGGTCAGCCGCCTCGGCCGCGACATCCCGTTGCAGGCGTTGCTCGATGGCGAGCTGGACCTGGCCCTGGGGTTCGGCCCGCACCTGCACCGCGCCTCCGTCGAGCTGCACAGCCAGACGCTGCTGCATGACGAGCTGCTCTGCGTGCAGGATGCGGCGCAACCGCCGCTGGCCGACCTCGATGCGTTCTGCGCGCGCCGCCATGTGTTCCCCACGCCCTGGGACTCCGAACGCAACATGATCGACGGTTGGCTGCAGCAGCAGGGTCGTTCGCGGCGCCTGGCGGCGCGGGCCAACAGCTATGTGGCGGCGTTGCAACTGATTCCCGGCAGCGACCTGCTGCTGATGCTGCCCACCCGCGTGCATGCGCTGCTCGGCGATGAGCGTACCCGTGCCTGCCCGGTGCCGCCGCCGGGCCTGCCGGCCTTCACCCTGGACATGCTCTGGGGCCTGCCGTTCGACCAGGACCCGGCGAACATCTGGCTGCGCGAGCAGTTGCTCAGCGTCTGCGCCGAACTGGAGGCGAGCTGAGCCCTCAGCCGCGCCGCAGCGTTTCGCGGTACTGGCTGGGCGTCTGCCCGGTCCAGCGCTTGAAGGCGCGGCTGAAGCTGCTGGTGTCGGCAAAGCCGAGCAGGTAGGCGATCTCGCTGATCGAACAGTGGGGGTCGCCCATGTGCCGCAGGGCCAGGGTCTGGCGGGTGTCGTTGAGCAATTCCTCGTAGCGGGTGCCCTCGTCGGCGAGGTGCCGCTGCAGGCTGCGCAGGCTCAGGTGCAGCGCGCTGGCGACCCCTGCGGCGCTGGGCTCGCCGTTGGGCAACCGGGCCTCCAGGTAGGCGCGTACCCGGCGTTGCCAGGTCGGCGGTTGCAGCTGTTCGAGGGTGCGCTGCAGCACCGCTTCGTTGTGCCGGGCCAGTTCCGGGTTGGCATCTTCCAGCGGACGGTCGAAATCGGCGCGGGCGAACCGCAGCAGTGTCTCCTCGGCGCCGAAGTGCAGCGGCGCGCGGAACACCTGGTGCCAGGGTTCGGGGTCGGCCGGCGGCGGTCGCCCCAGGTGCACCGCCAGCGGCGCGTAGTCGCGACCCAGGCGGTTGCGACAGGTGCGCACGTAGATCGCGGCGAAAGCATCCACCGCCTCCGGGGCCAGCGCCAACCCGCCCGGCGGTACGCGCAGGTGGAACTCGTAGTACTCGCCGACCCGGCACAGCGCCAGTTCGGAGGCATCGCTGACCACCCGGTAGTAGCGCACCGTGCGCTCGAACACCTCGCGCAGGCTGGCGCTGGCGCTCAGGGCATAGCCGAGGGCGTGGAAGGTGGTCGGGCCGACGTAGTGCGAGACCTTCAGCCCCAGCGCCGGGTCGCCGCTGGCCTGCACCGCCAGTTGCCACAGGCGGGTGGTGGCCGACAGCGGGTAGCGCGCGTTGGGGTCGTCCATCAGTGCCGGGTCGAGTCCGGCGTCCCGGCACAGCGCGCTGCTGTCCAGGCCGAGGGCATCGAGCTGCCGGCGCAGGGCGCGGGTCCAGCTGGCGAGGGTGGTCGGTTCGGCGCTCATGATCTTGGCGTGTCCGGTCAACAGGTTGGCGTCCTGGGTCGGGCCGCCTGGGGCGTGGCCATGCACAGTAACGGGACCCGGCGGTGCACGACGACCACAAGAGGATGCGAGCATGACCCAACCCCCCGCAAGTCGCGAGCCACTGAATGACCAGCAGCGATCGGCGCATATTCGCCAGGTGGTGATGGCCCACGGCGAGGAACTGCGTCGTCGCTACCCGCTGCTGCGGCACCAGGACGCCCTCGGCGCCGGCATCCTGGCCTTTGCCCTGGCCGGCATGGGCGGCGCCGCCGCGCTCTACCTGAACGGCGTGATCGCCTGGTGGGCCTGCCTGCTGGCCAATGCCTTCTTCGCCTCGCTGACCCACGAGCTGGAGCACGACCTGCTGCACTCAATGTACTTCCGCAAACGCCGGGTGCCGCACAACCTGATGCTGGCGCTGGTCTGGCTGGCGCGACCGAGCACCATCAACCCGTGGATTCGCCGCCACCTGCACCTCAACCACCACAAGGTGTCCGGCACCGAGGCGGACATGGAGGAGCGCGCCATCACCAACGGCGAGCCCTGGGGCCTGGCGCGCCTGCTGATGGTCGGCGACAACGTGATGTCCGCGCTGATCCGCCTGCTGCGGGCGAAAAGCTGGGCGCACAAGCGCGCCATCCTCCGGCGCACCCTGCGGGTCTACGCGCCGCTGGCGCTACTCAACTGGAGCACCTGGTACCTGTTCCTCGGCTTTCACCTGCTCGACGTCGTCGCCGGTGCCATGGGTGCGCCGATTGCCTGGTCGGCGACCACGCTGCAGGTCATGCAGCTGGTGGACATCGCCGTGGTGGTGTTGGTCGGCCCCAACGTGCTGCGCACCTTCTGCCTGCACTTCGTCAGTTCCAACATGCACTACTACGGCGACGTCGAGCCGGGCAACGTGATCCAGCAGACCCAGGTGCTCAACCCCTGGTGGCTATGGCCGCTGCAGGCGTTCTGCTTCAACTTCGGCAGCACCCATGCGATCCATCACTTCGTGGTCAAGGAGCCGTTCTACATTCGCCAGCTGACCGCGCCGCTGGCACACCGGGTAATGCGCGAGATGGGCGTGCGCTTCAACGACTTCGGCACCTTCGCCCGTGCCAATCGCTGGTCCCGTGGCGAGCCCGAGGCGGCGGCTGGACGGCGCCCAGGTCGCCTGAGTCCGGCTGGCTAGGGCTGGGCCAGCTGCAGGCGCGGCGCCGCGAAAGAGCTGTCGACCGATTCGCCGGTGTTGTCGCTGTCGGCGGCGAAGACCACGCCGAGAATGCGCCGCGGCGCGCTGCCGAAGGCGGCGATGGCGTCCGCGCGCAGGTCGCGATCCTCGCCGAGCCATTGCCCGAGCGGTGCCTCCGGGCCGCGCAGCACATGCATCTCCACGGTTTCGGTATAGGCGCTGCGGGCGTGGCTGCCGGGTGGCTGGCGGTTGTCCCAGACGTAGCTGAGAGTCGCCGCCGGCAGGTCCGGGTCGAAGAAGGCGCGCGCCAGGCGCAGCTTCTGCCGGGTGACGAAGGGCAGCGTATCGAGCGGATAGTCGAGCAGCACATAGACCCGTGCGGCATAGTCGTCGCCCTCGCGGGTGGCGAAGCGCGCCTTGTCGAGTGCGCGTTCGGTGCGCCATTGCCAGCTAAACCGCCAGGGCCGGTCACCCGGTAGATCGAGCGGATGCAGCAGGCCGCCGGCCGCCGCGTCGGCTTCGATATGCAGCACCTTGCGGCCGTCCTGCTCGGCCAGGCTGCGTACCGGCGGATCGATCTTGGCGATATCCACCGGCCGCCAGGGTATCGACCACTGCCCGGTGGGCGAGCCGAATGTCCAGGGTGCCAGCTGGTTGTCCGCTTGGGCGCCGTGGGCCAGCGCCATCAGCAGCAGTGCAAGCGACAGGCCGCGCATCAGCCGCGCCGCCAGGCGTGGAAGCGCTCGACCAGGCGCAGCAAGCCCTGCGGTGCATGGGCGCGCTTCCATTCGCCGGCCGCGTACTTGTTTGCCTCGGCCATAGTCGGGTAGCTGTGAATGGTGCCGAGGATCTTGTTCAGGCCCAGCCCATGCTTCATCGCCAGCACGTATTCGGCGAGCAGTTCGCCGGCGTGTTCGCCAACGATGGTCGCGCCGAGAATGCGGTCCTTACCCGGCACGGTCAGCACCTTCACATGGCCGTGGGCGGCCTCGTCGGCAATCGCCCGGTCGAGGTCGTCGATGCCGTAGCGAGTCACTTCATAGGCGATGCCCTGCGCCTGGGCTTCGCCTTCGGACAGGCCGACCCGCGCCACCTCGGGGTCGGTGAAGGTGCAGGCAGGGATCACCCGGTAGTCGACCTTGAAGCGCTTGAACGGTGCGAATAGCGCGTTGACCGCGGCGTACCAGGCCTGGTGCGCGGCGACGTGGGTGAACTGGTAGGGGCCGGTGACATCGCCGACGGCATAGATATTGGGGAAGCGCGTGGCCAGGTATTCGTCGGTGTCCAGGGTGCCGTTGGCGCGCAGGGCCAGGCCCAGTTCCTCGATACCGTAGCCGCTGACGTTGGCCACCCGGCCGAGCGCCAGCAGCAGGCAATCGAAGGCGATGGTCACCTCTTCGCCGCTATCGACACGGCGCGCCACCATGCGCTGCTCGCCGTCGATCAACTCGAAGCGCTCGGCCCTGTGCCGCAGGCGCACATCCACGCCATCGGCGCGCAGGCTGGCGAGCACCAGCTCACTGGCGTCGGCGTCCTCGCGGGGCAGCAGGCGCTCGGCCAGCTCGACCTGGATCACCTGGCTGCCGAGGCGCTGGAACGCCTGGGCCAGCTCGCAGCCGATCGGCCCGCCGCCGAGCACCAGCAGCCAGCGCGGCTGCTCGCGCAGGCTCCAGATATCGTCCGAGGTGAAACTGCGCACCAGCTCCAGGCCGGGGATCTTCGGCACCAGCGGGCGCGCCCCGGCGGCGATGATCAGATTGCGGCTGGTCAGCGCCTGGCCGTTCACCTCCACGGTCCAGGGCGAAAGGATTCTCGCCTCGCCCTGGATCACCTCGACGCCCAGATCGGTATAGCGCTCGACCGAGTCATGCGGCTCGATATCGGCGATCACCTGCTGGATGCGCCGCATCACCGCAGGGAAATCCACCTCGCCACGCACGCCGGTGAAACCCAGGGCCGGGCCCTTCTTCAATTCGTTGGCCAGCTTGGCCGAACGCAGCAGCGCCTTGGACGGCACGCAGCCGGTGTTCAGGCAGTCGCCACCCATGCGGTGCTTCTCGATCAGGCTGACCTTGGCCTTGACCGCCGCCGCGATATACGCGCTGACCAGGCCGCCAGCGCCGGCGCCGATCACCAGCAAATTGCGATCGAACCTCCTGGGCTTGTGCCAGCCGGCATACACCCGCCGCGCCTTGATCAGGTCCAGCAGCTTGCGCGCAATCAGCGGGAACACCCCGAGCAGGACGAAGGCGCCGAGCAGACCGGGTGACAGGATGCCGCCAAGCGAATCGAGCTGGCCCAGCTCACGGCCGGCATTTACGTAGACCAGGGTGCCCGGCAGCATGCCGAGCTGGCTGACCCACCAGTAGGTGCGCAGCGGCAGGCGGGTCAGGCCCATCGCCAGGTTGATCAGGAAGAACGGAAACACCGGCACCAGGCGCAGGGCAAACAGGTAGAACGCGCCTTCGCGCTCGACGCCGGCGTCGATCCCCGCCAGGCGCTGGCCGAAGCGCGCCTGCACCCAGTCGCGCAACAGGAAGCGGCTGCTGAGCATGGCCAGGGTCGCACCCAGGGTGGAGGCAAACGAAACCAGCACGAAGCCTTCGAACAGGCCGAACAGCGCGCCGGCCAGCAGGGTCATCAGCGCCGCACCGGGCAGCGACAGCGCGGTGACCGCGACATAGGCGAGGAAGAACGCCCCGGCCGCCAGCCAGGGGTGCGCGGCGACCTGGGCATCCAGCGCGGCCTGTTGTGCCTTGAGCGCTTGCAGGTTCAGGTACTGGCCGAGGTCGAAGACGAAGAAGGCACCGACCAGCAGCGCGATCAGGCCAAACAGAAGCAGTTTGCGCGGGTTCATGGGCGTTCTCGGTTCCTCAACAAAAGGGGCCGCGTCGCGGCGCTCGTGGTCGGGCTGCATATCCGCCCGGCAGTGTAGGTTGGCGTCGAGCGCAGCGAAGCCCAACAAAGAGCCCGCAGCGCTGCTCCCGCACGGTTCAACAGCAGGTTCCCGCACCGCCTTGCACCACCGTGTCGAACGGCAGCGAACTGCCGCAGCCTTCGAAGATGCCGTAATGGGTGGAGAAGTCGCCGATGAACTGGAAGTAAGGGGCGAAGCGGGTGTGCTTGAGCATGCGCCAGGTGTTGCCGCACACCGGAAACACCCGGCCGCGCTCGATGCGGTGGTGCTTGTCGAGCAGGAAGGCCTGTTCCTGGTGGGCCACGCCGCCCTGGTAGACCACCGCCTGGCCGTAGTCCTCGCAGGCGCTTTCCAGGCCGTCCAGCTTGAACAATCGGTAGGTGGCGGAGAAGAAGCGGATATGGCCGATGCGTGCGGCAATGCGTGGGTCGCTGATCTCGATCGGCGCATCCTCCACCAGCCGCGGATCGGCGAAGCCGGCGGCCTTGGCCAGGTCGAGGAAGTCGTTCCAGTACAGCGCGCCGGACAGGCACTCGCCGTACAGCTCGGGATCGGCCGCCAGCTCGGCGGGCACCCGACGGTCGGCGTAGACGTCGGAGAAGTACAGCTCGCCGCCCGGCTTGAGCACTCGCCAGGCCTCGCGCAATACCCGCGCCTTGTCCGGCACCAGGTTGATCACGCAGTTGGAGACCAGCACGTCGAAGCTGTCTGCGGCCAGGCCCAGCTCGTCCAGACGTTCGATCTCGCCCTCGATCAGGCGTACGTTGGAGCGCTCATGGCCGAAGGCCTCGGCATGGAACCGCTGGTGACGGCGGGCGACGTCGAGCTGCTCTGGGGTCATGTCGATGCCGGTGACGCCACCATGCTCGCCGACCAGTGCCGACAGACAGTACAGGTCGCGCCCGGCGCCGCAGCCGAGGTCGAGCACCTGGCAGCCGTCCAGCGCCGCCGGGGCGATCAGCCCGCAGCCGTAGTAGCGCGCCAGCACCTCCGGGTGCAGCTTGGCCAGCACCCGGCGCAGATGCTCCGGCGGCGCCGCGCTGGTGCAGCAGGCGCTAGTCTTGAGGTCGGCCGAGGATTGCAGGGTCTGGCCGTAGTAGGTCTTCACATCGTCGTGCATGGTCGTAATCCCGTGTAGGGGCGAATTTATTCGCCTGGTCAGGCTCCGTTGGCGGATGAGTCCGCCGCCATGGGACCGCGCCGTGGCGGCATGCATTTGTGTTCTTCAGCCCAACGCACCGCCGCAACTGGAGCCCTGTCCGGCGGTGCAGGCGAAGCAGTGGTCGCGGGTGACGATGGGGTTGCCGTTCAGGCTCGCGTTGAGCAGGTCGCGCAGGTGCGCGCGTTCGCGGCCGATCAGCCGGTCCGGCAGCTCGAGCGGCAGGTCGAGCATCTGGTTGAAGTCGCAGTCGTACAGGTAGCCCTGCCAGTCCACGCTGAGCAGCGAGCGGCACATCACGCCGGCGAGGTTCTCCGGGCGGTAGCTGTCGCGCAGCAGTTGCATGTAGTCGTTGAACTGGCCCTTGCTCACCAGGGTGCTGCCGAAGCGGGCGATCGGCTGGTTGGTGATGCACAGCAGGTGATTGAAGACGATGCCGAAGTCCTCGGCCAGGTGTGCCTTGTAGTCGGCCTCCAGCTTCTCCTGCGGCGGTGGCAGGCTGGGTCCCTGGGGGTTGTACACCAGGTTGAGCAGCAGGCCGCTGCCCTCCCGGCCGTAGCCCAGGGCGTTGAGCTGGCGCAGGCCGGCGATGCTGGCGTCGAACACGCCGTCGCCGCGCTGGCGGTCGACATTGTCGCGGGAGTAGCAGGGCAGCGAGGCGGTGACCTCCACGCCCTGCTCGGCGAGAAAGGCGGCGAGATCCTCCTGGCCAGGTTCGCTGAGGATGGTCAGGTTGCAGCGGTCGATCACCCGCAACCCCTCGCGCCGCGCGTGCCGGACGAGTTCGCGAAAGCGCGGGTGCATCTCCGGCGCGCCGCCGGTCAGGTCCAGGGTATGCACCGGGTGGGCATCGATCACCTGATGCAGCAGCGCCAGGCTCTCGTCGGTCATCGCCTCGGTGCGAGTCGGCCCGGCGTTGACGTGGCAGTGCAGGCAGCGCTGGTTGCAGCGGTAGGTGAGGTTGATCTGCAGGGCTTCCAGCGGGCCCCGGCGCAGGGCGGGGAATGCGAGCCGGTCGAGCAGCGGCAGCATGGCGTGCACAGCAGGTCTCCTCTGGCGGTGCGTGTCCCACTAGAGTGACGATAGCCACCTGGCGTTACAACGGCTGGCGCAAAATCTCCATGGCGATGCGCGGTCAGCACGCCGAGGCCCGGCGCCGGCGGGTCTATAGTCGGGTCTTTGCAGGAGGGACTGCCATGCAACGTTGGCTCTTGGCGTTCGTCGCCGGTTTTCTCGCGGTGATCTTCTTTCATCAACCGCTGCTCGGCCTGTTGCACGCCTATGGCGTGGTGCCGTTCGCGCCCTTTTCCATCGCTGCCACTGCCCCGCTGAAGGTGCCGGCCTGGCTGTCCGCCTGTTTCTGGGGTGGCGTCTGGGGCATGGTGCTGGTGGCTGCCTTGCGCTGGCACGGCGGGCGCCCGCTACCCTGGCTCAAGGGCTTGCTGTTCGGCGGTATCGCCCTGACCAGCGTGGCGCTGCTGGTGGTGTTCCCGCTCAAGGGCCTGGGCTTCGACCTGACGGCCTTGCCGGGGCGTTTTCTCATCGGCTTCATGCTCAATGGTGCCTGGGGCGTGGGCACCTTGATCTTCGCTCATCTGATGCTGGTGCGGCATTGAGAGCCGAGAGGCCGTTGGGCTTCGCGTCGCTCAACCGCAACCCACGGGCACGGCTCAGCTGGCCGCGGGCAGGCTGTCCAGCGGCAGGCGGTCGAGCAGGTCGGGGCGAATGCGCAGCAGGCGCGGGGCGCGTTCGTCCTGCAGCGACAGCGGCGCGCGATGGCTGGGCAGGGTCAGCACCTGGCGGGTGAGGTTGAGCACCAGCGCCTCGCGGGAGTAGACCCCGCTGCCGAGGGTGTAGGCGGCGGCGATCTGCTCGCGCAGGGCGATCGGCAGGCGCCAGTGCAGGCGCAGTGCCGAGCCAAAGGCGGCGGCGCGTTCCTGCATGACCTGGTGCAGTTCGCTTTCGCCGAGCGTGCCGCCGGCATCCTGCCAGCGTTGCAGGCAGCGCAGCAGCGCCAGTTCGCCGATGTTGTGCAACAGCCCGGCGGTGTAGCAGCGGCGGGCATCGATGGCCAGTTCGTCGGCCAGCCAGGCGGCCAACTCGGCGGTGCGCTGCGCCTGGCGCCAGGCGGCGACGGCGAGGCTGGCCAGGCGCGGGTCGGCCAGCTTGGTCTGGCGTTCCAGGGTCAGGCTCAGCAGCAGGTTGGCGGTACGTGCCGATGCCAGGCGCGCATCGCTTTTCTCGTCGGCCACCGGCAGCCGTTGCAGGTCGCCGAGGTGGTTCTGCTTGGCATCCAGGCACTGCTGGATGGCGCTGGCGACGTCGGCCAGCAATGGCGCGCCGGAAAAGCCGCGCTCGCGCAGCGCATCCAGGTAGTCGGCCAGGCTGGTGGAGGGGGCGGCGCCCGGGTTTTTCGGGGTCGCGCCGAGCAGGCGTGTCAGGTGGTGGCGCAGCTTGTTCAGCCCCAATGGCTTGCCCAGGTAGGCGGCCGGGGACAACGCCACCGCGGCGCGCACGCTGGCGGCGTCCATCGGTGCGTTGATCAGGATGAAGGGCAACGCGTCGCCGCCGTCTTCTCGGCGCAGCAGGCGGAGCAATTCCAGACCGCCGTGGCCGGGCAACTGCTCGTCAGCGATCAGCAGTTCCGGCAGGCGCTGGCGGCACTGCGCCAAGGCCGCCGGACAGTCGCTGGCGTTGAGCACTTGCACGTCGCCACGCACTTCGCCGACCTGGCGGGCGAGCAACGCGGCCAACTGCGGGTCGGGCGTGGCAATCAGGATCTGCGGGGCGGCGTGCGGCATGGCGGGAACGGCGCTGGCTGATGGTCGGCCGCTGAGTGTAGCGGCCGACCAGCGGCAATTCAGGGACTTTTCGCCAGAAAGTTGGCCGACTAGACAGTCTTGCGGTGGGGCTTGTCGCAGATCGACACGTTCATGTCGCTACTCAGACGGTCGCGTTTTTCTGGCGAATGCAGGTCGGGCCGACCCGTGCTTCGATGGCCTGTCGCAGCTCGCCGCGCAGGCCGAGTGCAAAGCCCAGCTCGGCGACCACGAACAGCGGGCCGACCAGCAGGCCCATCAGATCGTCGACGAACGCCGGCTTGCGCCCCTCGTAGTAGTGGCCGACGAACTGGATGACCCAGCCGATCACGAACAACGCCAACCCGCCACTCAGCCATACCGGCGTGGCCTGCACCGCCAGCACCGCGCCGCACCACAGGCTGAGCCAGAGCAGCACCGCCATCGCCAGGCCCAGGCACAGATCCAGGCGCAGGTAAAACACGGCGCTGGCCGCCGCGACCAGTGCCGCCGGCGACAGCCACAGCCCGGCCACTGGCAGGCCGGGGCGCGACAGCAGCACGGCGACGGCCAGCACAATCAGGGGGATACCGACAAAGTGCGTGGCGATATTGCGCCGGTCGCGATGGTAGGCGGCATATTGGCTAAGGTGGTCGACTAGATTCTTCATGGAAGGGTCCTTGGAATGAGCACGCAGGCCCGGTCATGATCGACGGCCCGCCGGCCGCGGCTCTGTCGGCTAGCCGACAAACTCTGTGGCGACGATGAAGGGTGGCGATGAATACAGCGCAAATGCACGAACGCCTGTTGGCCGGCCATTGGTATGCCGCGCTGCCGCCGGCCTTGCAGCAGGCGCTGCTGGCGCGTGCGGTGCCGCGTCCGTTGCAGGCGGGACAGCGGCTGTTCAGTCGTGGCGACAGGCCCTGCGGGCTCTACGCGGTGCTGGACGGGGCGATGCGCGTCGGCGCGGTGAGCCGCAGCGGCAAGGAGGCGCTGCTGACGCTGGTCGAGCCGCCCTACTGGTTCGGCGAGATTTCCCTGTTCGATGGCCAGCCGCGCACCCACGATGCCTTCGCCGAAGGTCCGACCCAGTTATTGCAGGTACCCCAGGCGCGGCTGCTGGAGTTGCTGGAGCGCGAGCCGCGCTACTGGCGCGACATCGCCCTGCTGATGAGCCACAAGCTGCGCCTGGCGTTCATCGCCCTGGAAGAGATGAGCCTGCTGCCGGCCGCGCCGCGCCTGGCACGGCGGCTGCTGATGATCGCCGAGGGCTATGGCGAGACCGAGCCGCGCCAGGTGCTGCACCTGGCCCAGGAGCAGTTGGCGCTGATGCTGGCGATCTCCCGGCAGACCACCAACCAGATCCTCAAGGAACTGGAAGCCCAGGGCATCCTGCGGCTGACCTATGGGGAAATCGAGATTCTCGACCTGCCACGCCTGCGGCAGGCGGCCGGCTGATACCACGTCGCCGGCAATATCGGCCCCGCGGGGAACCCCAGCGGCTGGCTCCTATCATATCCGGCATGGCCCATGCGCCTTCGGCATGCGTATGGCAGGAGGCTATCCGGTATAAACGTCGCTTCCTGCGGCCAGCCCCGGCCGGGCGAGTCGAATCCTAACAAGCAAAACAAAGGAGCAATTCCCATGAATGGCAAATCTTTGGCATGGGCCCTGGCGGCCGCGCTCACCGGAAGCGTGATGGGCGGCGCCGCACACGCGCAGGACACGTTCGTCACCATCGGTACCGGTGGCCAGACCGGCGTCTACTATGTCGCCGGGCAATCGATCTGCCGTTTCGTCAACCGCGGCAGCGCCGACCATGGCATCAAGTGCAACGCTCCGGCCAGCGGCGGCGGCGTGGCCAACGTCAACGGCATTCGCAACGGCGAATTCAACTTCGGCATCATGCAGTCCGACCACCAGTACAAGGCGATGAAGGGCCTCGAGCCGTTCCAGGCCGAAGGTGCGATGGACGACCTGCGCGCGGTGTTCTCCCTGCAGAGCGAGGTGTTCACCGTGCTGGCGCGCAAGGATGCCGGCATCAAGAGCTTCGACGACCTCAAGGGCAAGCGCGTGAACATCGGCAACCCCGGTTCCGGCCAGCGCGACACCCTGGAAGAGATCATGCGCGAGAAGGGCTGGGACAAGTCGGTATTCGCCCTCGCCGCCGAGCTGAAGCCGGCCGAGCAGGCCAGTGCGTTGGGCGATAACAACATCGATGCCATGACCTATTTCGTCGGCCATCCCAACGGCGCCATCCAGGAAGCCACCACCACCGTCGACGCTGTGCTGGTGCCGGTCGCCGGCCCGGAGATCGACAAGCTGCTCGCCGCAAAGCCTTACTACACCAAGGCCGAAATCCCTGGCGGCATGTACAAGGGCAATGACCAGGCGACGCCGTCCATCGGTGGCAAGGCGGTGCTCTCCACCAGCGCCAAGACCGATCCGGAAGTGGTCTACCAACTGGTCAAGTCGGTGTTCGAGAACATCGAGCGCTTCCAGCGCCTGCACCCGGCGTTCGCCGATCTGAAGGCCGAGGACATGATCAAGGTCGGCCTGTCCGCGCCGCTGCATGACGGCGCCGCGCGCTACTACAAGGAACGTGGCTGGCTGTAGGCAACGGATTCAGGGGCGATTCATTCGCCCGGCGGGATACCTGGCCAGGCGAATGAATTCGCCTCTACGAGCGTCCCGCCCGAGTCCGTGTTAAGCGAAGACCCGCGCGCCCCGGCCGCGGGTTTTGCATGTCCCTTCCACGTGCAGGTTGCCGTCCCATGCAAGACAAGTCCCTGTCCACCGAAGAACTGATCGCCCAGGATGTCGGCGCGCGCCTGCCCGGTGCGCCGATGGCGCAAATCATCGCCGTTCTGGCGCTGCTCTGGTCGCTGTTCCAATTGTGGATCGCTTCGCCGCTGCCCTTCGTGTTCGGCTTCGGCGTGTTCAACGACACCGAGACCCGCTCCATCCACCTGGCCTTCGCCCTGCTGCTGGCGTTCCTGGTTTATCCGGCGTTCAAGCGCTCGCCACGGGACTACGTGCCGCTGCTGGATGTCGCCCTCGGCCTGGTGGCCGCGGCGGCCGCCGCCTACCTGTTCGTCATGTACGAACAACTGGCTCAGCGTCCCGGCAACCTCACCACCGCCGATCTGGTCACCGCCTGCATCGGCATTCCGCTGCTGCTGGAAGCGACCCGTCGCGCCCTCGGCCCGGCCCTGGCGGTGATCGCCCTGGTGTTCCTCGTCTACAGCCTGGCCGGCCCCTGGATGCCCGGCCTATTGGCCCATCGCGGGGTGAGCTTCACCGCGCTGGCCAATCACCAGTGGATCACCACCGAAGGGGTGTTCGGCATCGCCCTCGGCGTCTCCACCAGCTTCGTGTTTCTCTTCGTACTGTTCGGCGCACTGCTGGAACGGGCCGGCGCCGGCCACTATTTCATCCAGTTGGCGTTCAGCCTGCTCGGCCACCTGCGCGGCGGCCCGGCCAAGGCAGCGGTGGTCGCCTCCGGCCTCACCGGACTGATCTCCGGCTCGTCCATCGCCAACGTGGTCACCACCGGCACCTTTACCATCCCGATGATGAAGCGCACCGGCTTTTCCTCGGAGAAGGCCGGCGCGGTGGAAGTCGCCTCCTCGGTGAACGGCCAGATCATGCCGCCGGTGATGGGCGCGGCGGCGTTCCTGATGGTCGAGTACGTCGGCATTCCCTATATCGAGGTGGTCAAGCACGCGTTCCTGCCGGCGCTGATTTCCTATATCGCGCTGGTCTACATCGTCCACCTGGAGTCGCTCAAGCTCGGCCTGGTGCCGTTGCCGCGCAGCGGCCCGGCGCACCCCTGGCTGCGCCGGCTGACCGGCCTGGCGTTCGGCGCCGCGCTGATTTCCGGGTTGTCCCTGGGGGTTTACTACGGCCTCGGCTGGCTCAAGCCAGCGCTCGGCGATGCGGCCATCTGGGGCATCGGCGCGCTGGTGGCGCTGGTTTACGTCGGCCTGCTGAAGATTGCCGCGAGCACGCCACCGCTGCCGCCGGAAGATCCCGACGCACCGCTGGAGGCGTTGCCGCAGACCCGCCCGGTGCTGCTCTCCGGCCTGCACTTCCTGCTGCCGGTGGTGGTGCTGGTCTGGTGCCTGATGATCGAGCGCCTGTCCCCCGGCCTCTCGGCCTTCTGGGGCAGCGTGATCCTGGTGATCATCCTGCTCACCCAGCGCCCGCTGCTGAGCTGGTTGCGCAAGGACGGCAGCCATGACCACGGCACCTTCATGGACGGCGTGATCGATCTGCGCGAAGGGCTGATCGCCGGCGCGCGCAACATGATCGGCATCGCCATCGCCACGGCGGCCGCCGGCCTGATCGTCGGCGCGGTCTCGCAGACCGGCGTCGGCCTGGTGCTGGCCGATCTGGTCGAGCTGCTGTCGATGGGCAACCTGCTGCTGATGCTGATCCTCACCGCGCTGCTCAGCCTGATCCTCGGCATGGGCCTGCCGACCACCGCCAACTACATCGTCGTCTCCAGCCTGCTGGCGCCGGTGGTGGTGGCGCTGGGTCAGCAGAGCGGGCTGATCGTGCCGCTGATCGCGGTGCACCTGTTCGTCTTCTACTTCGGCATCATGGCCGACGTCACCCCGCCAGTGGGGCTGGCCTCGTTCGCCGCTGCCGCGGTGTCCAAGGGCGACCCGATCAAGACCGGCATCGTCGCCTTCTACTACAGCCTGCGCACGGCGGCGCTGCCGTTCCTGTTTATCTTCAACACCGACCTGCTGCTGATCGACGTGGACTTCTGGCACGGCGTGCTGATCTTCATCGCCGCGACCCTGGCCATGCTGATCTTCGCCGCCGCCACCCAGGGCTACTTCCTCACCAAGAGCCGCTGGTACGAAAGCCTGCTGCTGCTGCTGGTGGCCTTCACCCTGTTCCGCCCCGGCTTCTGGATGGACATCGTGCACGACCCCTACCGCGATATTCCGCCGACCGAACTGGCCCAGGCGCTGGACACGGTGGGCGAGGACAGCCAGCTGCGCCTGCGCATTCGCGGCGAGGACGCGGTGGGTGATCCGCGGGAGTTCACCCTGCTGCTGCCGGTGCCGGATGGCGCCAACGGCGCGGAGCGCCTGGCCAGGCTCGGGCTGATGACCTACGAGCAGGACGGCAAGGTGCTGGTGGACAGCGTCGCCTTCGGCAGCCCGGCCGCCGACGCCGGCCTGGAGTTCGACCAGGAGATCCTGCGGGTGCGCGCACCCACCGAGCGCTGGCCCAAGGAGCTGATGTGGCTGCCGGGCCTGCTGCTGTTCGGCCTGGTGGTGGGCTTGCAGCGGCGCCGCTGCAAGCGCTGATCGGGTGCCTCAGCCGGCTCCGCCGGCCTGGGGCAGGGGGCGGTCCGTTGCGTCGGGCGGAGTGTCTTCCTCGTCCGGCAGCGGGTGCCCCTCGCCTCCCTCCAGCGCCGCATAGGCGCTGGCGCAGAACAGCGAATTCAGGCGCTTCATGTCGGCGATCAGCTCCAGATGCAGGGAGCTGGTCTCGATGCTCTGCACCACCTGCCGGTGCAGGCGGTGCACGTGGGCATGGGCCAGGCGCCGCTCGCGCACGCGAAAGCGCATTTTTTCCCGCAACAGTTGCTGGGCGCTGTGGGCATCGCCGGAGAGAAACACCGACAGGCCCAGGCGCAGATTGGCCAGCAGTTGCCCGTGCAGGCTGGCCAGCTCCTCCAGGCCGCTGTCGGAGAACGAATGGCGTTGCGCGGTCTTCTGGTTCTGCAACTTGCCGAGCATGCGCTCGATGATGTCGCCAGCCTGCTCGAGGTTGATCGCCAGCTCGATGATTTCCGCCCAGCGCCGGTTGTCGTGATCGCCCAGGGCATCGCGCGGCACCTGTGCCAGGTACAGCTTCACCGCGCTGTACAGCGCGTCCACGTCGTCGTCCAGGCGGCGGATTTCCTTGCCCAGCTCGGGGCGCCGGTCACGCAGCACCTCCAGCAGGTGGCCGAGCATGGTTTCGATCAGGTCGCCGATGCGCAGCGTCTCGCGCACCGCATTGGCCAGCGCCAGCGAGGGCGTGCCCAGGGCGCTGCGGTCGAGGTGGCGCGGGCGCGCCACGCCGGTGTCCTGGGCCTGCTCCGGCAGCAGCCAGGTGCACAGCCGGGCCATGGGGCGCACCGTCGGCAACAACAGCAGACAGCGCAGGCTGTTGTAGAGCAGGTGGAAGCCGATCACCAGGCCCTGGTGGCTCCATTCCAGGCTGTCCAGCCAGGCTACCAGCGGGTCGAGCGCGGGCATCACCAGCAGCAGGCCGATCAGCTTGTACAGCAGGCTGCCGAGCGCCACCCGGCGACCGGCAGCGTTCTGCATGCTGGCGTTGAGAAAGGCGAGGATGCCGCTGCCGATATTGGCGCCGATCACCAGGCCGATGGCCACCGGCAGGCTGATCAGCCCGGCGCCGGCCAGGCTGGCGGTGAGCAGCACCGCGGCCAGGCTGGAATAGGAGATCAGCGCGAACAGCGCGCCGATCAGCGCATCCAGCAGCAGGTCACCGGTGAGCGAGGCGAACAATACCTTGATGCCCCTGGCCTCGGTGATCGGCCCGGCGGCGGCGACGATCAGCTGCAATGCCAGCAGCATCAGGCCCAGGCCGATGGCGACCCGGCCAAGCTGGCCGGCGCGGGTCTGCTTGCGCGAGAGAAAGAAGATCACCCCGAGGAAGATCAGCAGCGGCGACAGCCAGGACAGGTCGAAGGTCAGCACCCGTGCCATCAGCGCCGTGCCGACGTCCGCGCCGAGCATGATCGCCAGCGCCGGTCCCAGCGCCATCAGGCCCTGGGCGACGAAGGAGGTGGTCAGCAGCGCGGTGGCGTTGCTGCTTTGCACCAGCGCGGTCACGCCGATACCGGCGCCGAACGCCATCGGCAAGCGTTGAATGCTATGGCTGAGCACCCGGCGCAGTTGCGAGCCATACACCCGCAGGATACCGGTACGCACGATATGCGTGCCCCAGATCAGCAGCGCAACGGCGGACAGCAGGTTGAGCAGGGTCAGCATAATGCGGCCTCCCTGGCAGTCTTTTTTAATGGGGTCTCGCGGAGCGCGAGGCGAAAATCGCCTACTTGAGCAATCGACCAGCGAAGCCGCGCTATGTTCGAATTTTCTCGCGGGCCTGTGTTTAGCTGTAGTTGCGATTCGCCATTGACGCCAGTCCGAGCCGCGCTGGGTCAGCGCGTGGCACTGGCTAGCGCCGCGCCGAAACCGACGAAGGTCAGGGCGCGGTTCGCCATATAATGGACCACCGACTGTGGATGCCGATTTAGGCGAAAGTCCTCGTCGCTCAGATGCCCAACTACCGCGATAGGAAAAATCATGGCTGTAAAAGGCAAAAGCCAAAAACCCAAAATACTGGCGAGTATCACTCGGCGTTTCTTCGCTAAAGCTATCGATTGCGCGGCTGCAATATTGATTTTCCTGATCATCAAGTTCTTGGCCGACATGCTGTCTCTCTACATACCAGCTATCACGCCAAAGGCCAGCGCCGTTACGGCAGGCCTGATCGCCTTTGCTTACATTCTGTTAGCGGACGCGCTGCCCAACGGTCAAAGTCTCGGCAAGCGATTATTGAGTATTGCGGCCGTCGATATGAAAACGTTCCGGGGCTGCACCGTATCGCAGTCATTTACCCGCAATGCGGGGGCGTTGATTCCCATCGATTGGGCCTGGATTTTTCTCGAATCGAGAACCCGCTTGGGTGATATGCACGCTAGGACCATTGTGATCCAGACGGGCAAGCTCAGTGAAAAGATCAGAAGCGTTTCCGACATCTATGGCGGCAGCAAATCCTAAAGGGGCGTTACTACCCCGCCGGGTAACAGCCAGCCCTCTCGATAGCTGGGTTTGACGATCAGTATTTCGCCATTGCTGTTGGTGATTAGGGCGCCTACGGAAAGGCGCTTCTTCGGGAAAGGCTGCAAGCGATGCTCCATTAAATGGCAATGCCCCGCTCGGGCGGGACATTGCCATGCTATCGGAAATGCTCAAGCATCGCTGTCGGTAGCAAACCGCGCCTTTATCGACTGTCCATGCTCGGCCTCCTCCCCCTCCTCCAACTGGCCACCACCGTCCACCGGCAGCAGCAGGTTGAGCAGGATGGCGCTGAAGGCGCCGATGGTGATCGGCGAGCCGAAGATGTTCTTCAGCGCCTCGGGCATCTGCGACAGCACCTCCGGCACGCCGGCCACGCCCAGGCCGAGGCCGATGGAGATCGACACGATCAGCACGTTGCGCCGCTGCAGGCCGGCCTCGGCGAGGATCTTGATGCCGGCCACCGCCACCGTACCGAACATGATCAGCGTGGCGCCGCCGAGCACCGGCTTGGGCATCAGCTGCAGCACCGCGCCGATCTGCGGGAACAGCCCGAGCAGCACCAGCAGCCCTGCGATGTAGAACGCCACATGGCGGCTGGCGACGCCGGTGAGCTGGATGACGCCGTTGTTCTGGCTGAAGGTGGTCATCGGCAGGCTGTTGAACAACGCCGCCATGGCCGAGTTGCAGCCATCGGCCAGCACCCCGGACTTGATCCGCCGCAGGTACAGCGGGCCGCTCACCGGCTGGCGCGAGATCATCGAGTTGGCGGTGAGGTCGCCGGAGGTCTCCAGCGGGGTGATGAGGAAGATCACCGCGATCGGCACGAACGCCACCCAGTCGAAGTGGAAGCCGTACTTGAACGGCACCGGTACGCTGACCAGCGGTACCTCGGCCATCTCGGCGAAGTCCACCATGCCCACCTGCCAGGCGGCGAAGAAGCCGAGGCCCAGGCCGATCACCACCGACGACAGGCGCAGCAGCGGCCACTTGAACAGGTTGAGCAGCACGATGGTGCCCAGTACCAGGGCGGCCAGGGCCAGGTTGTGCAGCGCGCCGAGGTCGTCGGCGCCGAAGCCGCCGGCCATGTCGGTCATCGCCACCTTGATCAGCGACAGGCCGATCAGGCAGATGATGGTGCCGGTCACCACTGGGGTGATCACCTTGCGCAGGCGGGTGATCACCTGGCTGAAGGCGATCTCGACGAAGGCCGCGCAGAAGCACACGCCGAAGATTGTCGCCAGGATGTCTTCCGGACTGCCGCCGCGGTTCTTGACGATGAAGCCGGCGCTGAGGATCACGCTCAAGAAGGCGAAGCTGGTGCCCTGCAGGCACAGCAGGCCGGCGCCCACCGGGCCGATGCGCTTGGCCTGGACGAAGGTGCCGAGGCCGGAGACGAACAGCGCCATGCTCACCAGGTAGGGCACGTGCGCGCCGAGGCCGAGCACGCCGCCGACGATCAGCGTCGGGGTGATGATGCCGACGAAGCTCGCCAGCACGTGCTGCAACGCGGCGAACAGCGAGGCGGCGACGGGCGGCCGGTCGTGCAGTTGGTAGATCAGGTCGTTGCTGCCGGCCGCGGCCGGGTCTTGCTCGGTGTGGTGCGTAGTCATGATCGAAGCCTGCCAATTGTTGTTGTACGGTCATGGGCTTGCATGAGGGATGCCGGAGCATCCCTTGTGTTGCTACTGCGGTGCTGCGCGAATCAGGCGGCGAGCAGGCGCCGCGCGGCTTCGCGGTGGCGGGCGATCAGCGCCGGCAGGTCGAGGCCGTCGATTTGCCCATCGATCACCCGCCAGCGGCCGCCGATCATCATGCGGTCGGCGCGCTCGGCGCCGCACAGGATCAGTGCGGCGAGCGGATCGTGGCTGCCGGAGAAGCGCAGCTCGTCGAGCTTGAACAGCGCCAGGTCGGCCTGCTTGCCCGGCGCCAGCTCGCCGATGTCGTCGCGGCCGAGCAGGCGCGCAGAGCCGCGGGTGGCCCAGCCCAGCGCCAATTCCGGGGTGATGCGCTCGGCGCCGTAGCGCAGGCGTTGCAGGTACAGCGCCTGGCGCGCTTCCTGGATCAGGTTGGAGGCGTCGTTGGAGGCCGAGCCGTCCACCCCCAGGCCGATGGGTGCGCCGGCGGCTTCCAGCTCCAGGGTCGGGCAGATGCCCGAGGCCAGGCGCATGTTGGACACCGGGCAGTGGCAGATGCCGGTGCCGGCGCGGCCGAGGCGGGCGATCTCCTCGGCATTGAAGTGAATGCCGTGGGCCAGCCAGGTGCGCGGGCCGAGCCAGCCGACGCTGTCCAGGTAGTCCACCGTGCGCAGGCCGAAGCGTTCGAGGCAGAAGGTTTCCTCGTCGAGGGTCTCGGCCAGGTGGGTGTGCAGGCGCACGTCGTGGTAGTCGGCCAGTTTGGCGCTGGCGCGCATGATCTCCGGCGTCACCGAGAACGGCGAGCAGGGCGCCAGGGCGATCTGCACCTGGGCGCCGTCGCCGCGCTGGTGGTAGTCGCGGATCAGCCGTTCGCTGTCGGCGAGGATGGCTTCGCCGCTCTGCACCGTGTGCTGCGGCGGCAGGCCGCCGTCGGCCTCTCCCAGGCTCATCGAACCGCGGGTGAGGGTGGCGCGCATGCCCAGTTCGGCGACCATGCCGGCCTGCACGTCGATGGCCTGCTCCAAACCGTCGGGGAACAGGTAATGGTGGTCGGCCGCGGTACTGCAACCAGACAGCAGCAGCTCGGCCATCGCCACCTGGGTGGCCAGCGCCAATTGCTCGGGGGTCAGCCGCGCCCATACCGGGTAGAGCGTCTTCAGCCAGGGGAACAGCGGTTGGTTGACCACCGGCGCCCAGGCGCGGGTGAGGGTCTGGTAGAAGTGGTGGTGGGTGTTGATCAGCCCCGGCAGCAGCACGTGCTCGCGGGCATCGAAGGTCTGCTGGCAGGGGCGGGCGGGTTGTTGGCCGGCACCGAGCAGTTCGACGATCAGGCCGTCTTCGACGACCAGGCCGCCGGAGGCATCGAGCGCGTTGGCGGTGAACACGGCGAGGGGGTTCTTGATCCAGATACGGGTGGCAGCCATTGAGTTGGCTCCTCTGAAAGTGGGTTTCAGGTAAGCCAGCTCAGTGTTGACCCTGTCTGCTGATCCAGGTCCGCCCGGATGGGCGTGGCAAGGAAGATAGTCTCCGCAACCCTATCGGGCAAGGCGCCCAGAGAATTTTCTGACCCTACAGACAGGATGCGCTTTTCTGTCGCAGCGCTTTGCCATAAACTTGACCTGAAAGTCAGGTAATTCCGCTCGACTTCCGCCGCAGCTCCTCGGGGCGCCGCTTTTTCAATGCCAACACGCACAACAGGGCGCGGCCATGACCGCGCTCCGGGAATCGTCATGTCCGAAATGCAACTGTCCCGTCGCGCCTTCCTGCAGCGCGCGATCATCGCCGGCATCGGCGTGGCGGTGGCGCCGCTCGGCAGCCGCGCCTTCGCCGCGCTGTTCGAGGCGCAGGTCACCGCCAATCCCCAGCCCTGGTATGCCGACGGCCAGGCCCGAGGCCGCATCGACGGCGCCGCCAAGGCCAGCGGCGCCAAGGTCTTCGCCCGCGACATCCGCGCCCAGGACATGCCCGGCTGGCCGCAGCGCCAGGGCCATGCCCTGCTGCTCAAGGCCACCGACACCGCGCGCCTGTACCAGGGCCTGGACCTGTCCCTGCTGGGCGCCGAGCTGCAGCCCGACCGCCTGGTGACCGCCGCCGACCTGGCCCGCGACCGCATCCGCTTCCCCTGGGGTTATGACCTCGACCCGCTGCTTCCGGAGGGCCAGGTGGCGATGTTCATCGGCCACCCGGTGGCGCTGCTGATCTGGCACGACTTCGAGCGCTACCGGCAGGCGAAGAAGCGCCTGCAGTTCAACCAGCAGGCGATTCGCTACGGCGCGGCGGCCGCGCCGTTCCAGTCCGCTCCCTACGGCAGCTTCCGCTTCGTGCGCGTTGGCGGCGACGATCCCTACCAGCCGGACCAGTTCTCCAGCCTCAAGGACAGTCTGCTGTTCCCGGCCATTCGCGAGCGCAAGCCGACCTGGCCGCAGGGCGCCAAGCTGACCGGCGACCTGACCCAGCAGGGCCTCTACCACGCCGAGCGCATGCGCGAGCAGCTGGAGCAGCCGCCCGAGGACTGGCTGGTGTTCGACGAGCGCTACAGCAGCCAGTCCATCGAGCCGGCGGCGCTGGAGGCGGACAACGGCAACGGCTGGTACGACGCGGCCAGCGGCACCCTGCATTTCGTCGTCGCCACCCAGTGCCCGTTCGAGAACGCCGAACAGCTCGCCCACCTGCTCGCCGCCTCGCGCTTCAAGGCCGCCAACCTCAACCTGCACCCCGGCTACACGGTCGGCTACGGCTCCAAGGACAACAACATCTTCGTCTTCTACGCGGCCCTGGCGGCGCTGTATGGCGACGGTGTGCCGGTGCGCCTGGCCAACGACCGCTACGAGCAGTTCCAGAGCGGCATCAAGCGCCATCCGTTCGACATGCGCTACCAACTGGCGGTGGACAGGCGCGACCACAGCTTCCGCATCTTCCGCGCCGACATGAGCCTGGACGGCGGCGGCCGGCCCAACTACAGCGCCGTGGTGGCGGCGGTCGGCGCCACCGCCGCGCAGTCGATCTACTACCTGCCGCAGAGCGACCTGAGCGCCACCGCCTACTTCTCCCGCGCGGTGGAAGCCGGCTCCATGCGTGGCTTCGGCACCCTGCAGACCATGGCCGCCACCGAGATGATGGTGGACGAGCTGGCCGAGCGCCTGGGCGTGGACGCCATCGCCCTGCGCCAGAAGAACGTGCTCAAGTCCGGCATGAAGAACACCCAGGGCGCGATCCCGGCCGGTGCCCTGCGCCTCGACGAAATCCTCGAAAAGGCCGCCGAGCACGAGCTATGGCGGACTCGCCATGAGCGCAAAAAGCGCTTCGATGCCGAGGACCCGGACCATCTCTACGGCGTCGGCTTCGCCATCTGCCAGAAGGACTTCGGCACCGGCTCCGAGGCGCCGATGGCCAGCCTCGAGTTCAGTGCCGACGGGCGCATCCGCCTGCGCCACATCGGCATCGACATGGGCACCGGCATGGCCACCTCCCAGGCCCTGCTGGTGGCCGACTGGCTCGGCCAGCCGGCCGACGAGATCAAGACCGGCGAGGTGGATTGGCCGGAGCTCGCGCTGACCACCAGCGGCAACCCCTACCTGATCAGCCAGGCCGAGCAGGACGCCGCGCTGGCCAACCCGCGCTGGGTCGGCAAGCTGGCCTCGCCGTCCTCGGCGTCCAATTCCGCCTACTACCATGGCCACGCCACCCGCGAGGCGGCACGGGTGCTGTTCAACCACGGCCTGTGGCCGGCGGCGCTGCACATCTGGGGCCAGGGCATCTACGGCGGGTTGGCCAATCCCTATGTGGTACGCCGGGAGAACGCCCACTGGGTCGATGGCAAGCTCACCGCCGACGGCCTGCCGCCGATCCCCTTTGCCCTGCTGGCGCACAAGGCCCATGAGCTGGGGCTGGTCACCGGCGTCAGCGTGCATGGCTTCAATCGCTGGAGCTGGGCCGAGGCCGAGTTCGCCATCGACGGCAGCCGCGAGGGCCTGCCGCTCGACGCCCTGGCGCTGAAGTACGGCGACGGCGCGCCGGCGGCGAAAAAGGTGCAGATGCGCAGCCACGGCTTCCACCTGCTCGACCGTCTCAGCGTGAAATACCCGGACACCCAGCTGAACAACGCCATGGTCACCTACTACAGCCCGGTGGCGACCCTGGTGGAGGTCAAGGTGAACAAGGGCAGCGGCGAGGCGCGGGTGCTCAACCACCACTCCTGGCTGGAATGCGGCCGGGTGATCGTGCCGGAGCTGGTGCTCGGCCAGCTCGAAGGCGGTATCGCCATGGGCATCGGCCACGCCCTGCTGGAGGAAATGCCGCTGTATGAAGGCGGCCCCGGCGACGGCACCTGGAACTTCAACCGCTACCGTCTGCCGCGCGCCAAGGACGTGGCCGTGTGGTCGCAGAGCGCGGAGATCCTGCCGCCGCTGTCTCCCAGCGATCCGGCCAAGGGTATCGCCGAGGTGGTGATGATCCCGGTGGTCGCCGCCATCGCCAACGCCGTCGCCCATGCCACCGGCAAGCGGCTGCGTGATCTGCCCCTCTCTTCCGCGCGTATCAAGGAGGCCCTCGATGCCTAAGCGTCCCCTGAGCATGATCGTCAACGGCCAGGCGGTCGGCCCGCTGGAGGTGCCGGACGACCTGCCGATGATCGAATTCCTCCACGAGCACCTGAACCTCACCGGCTCGCGCCTCGGTTGCGGCCAGGGCGTGTGCCGCGCCTGCGTGCTGATCCTCGATAACCCGGACGGCACCAGCGAGGAAATGCGCACCTGCATCACCGGCGCGCATTTCTTCCACGGCAAGCGCGTGCGCACCATCGAAGGCCACGCCCGGCGCGACGCCAACGGCCAGGTCGTGGAACTGAGCGCGGTGCAGCAGAAGTTCGTCGAGCGCTTCGCCTTCCAGTGCAGCTATTGCACGCCCGGCTACGTCAACGCCGCCACCGTGCTGGTGGAGAAGCTGCAGCGCCAGCCGGCCAAGCGCAGCGAGCTGGAGCGGGAGATCGAGGCGGCCCTCGGCGAGCACATCTGCCGCTGCACCGGCTACGTGCGCTACTACCAGGCGGCCCGCGAGGTGCTGGAAGACCTCGATCTGCTCCGGGAGGGTTGAGATGCGCGCCTACCTGCTTCTCGCCCTGCTGCCCCTGGCCACCAGCGCCGCCACTGACGAGCTGATCGAGCACGGCCGCTACCTGGCCCGCGCCGCCGACTGCGTGGCCTGCCACACCGCCGAGGGCGGTGCGCCCTATGCCGGCGGCTTTCCCATGCAGTCGCCCTATGGCGTGATCTACGGCACCAACATCACCCCGGACCCGCAGCACGGCATCGGCCACTACAGCGCCGACGACCTTTATCGCGCACTGACCCAGGGCGAGCGCCCGGATGGCACCCAGCTCTATCCGGCGATGCCCTACACCTCCTACCACCTGATGCGCCGCGAGGACTCCGACGCAATCTACGCCTACCTGATGAGCCTGGAGCCGATCGCCCGGCCCAACCGGTCATCCGAGCTGAGCTTCCCCTACAACATTCGCACCGGCATGAACGCCTGGAATCTGCTCTACGCCGACCGCGTGCAGCTGCGAGTGGGCGAGGGCAAGAGCGAATCCTGGCAACGCGGCCAGTACCTGGTGGAAGTGCTCGGCCACTGCGGCGAGTGCCACACCCCGCGCAATGCCGTCGGCGCGCTGGACCAGGAACGCCGCCTGGCCGGCGCCGAACTGCTCGGCTACGAGGCGCCCAGCCTGCTCGCCGAGGACCTGGCCGAGCGCGGCTGGAGCATCGACGACCTGGCCACCTTCCTCAAGCACGGCATCAGCGCCCAGGGCTCGGTGTTCAACGAGATGTACCCGGTGCTGCACCACAGCACCCAGTACCTGCCCGAACAGGACCACCGCGACATGGCCACCTACCTGCTCGGCGACCAGCCGCCGCCGGCCAGGCGCATCACCCCGCGCCCGCCGGCCGAGTTGAGCGACAGCGGCCGGCGCGGGCGACAGGACTACCTCAACCTCTGCGCCGGCTGCCACGGCAGCGAAGGCGAAGGCATTCCCCACGTCGCCGTGGCCATGGCCGGCAACAGCACCCTGCGCCTGCCCGACCCGCGCAACCTGCTGCGGGTGATCGACGATGGCATCCAGGAGCAGCAGTTCACCGGCTTCAAGCGCATGCAGCCGATGCCCGGCCTGCGCGACAAGCTGGACGACCGCCAGCTCGCCGACCTGCTCGACTACCTGCGCCAGACCTGGGGCGGGCTGGACGGCGAAGTGCCGCGCGAACGGGTCGGCGAACTGCGCGCCGCCGGCGGAGGGCACTGAGGTGCAATCGCTCGACGCCCAGGTGCTGCAGCGCGCGCTGGAGTGGTCGCGGGCCGGCCAGCGCATCTGGCTGTGCACCGTGCTCGCCACCTACGGCTCGGCCCCGCGTGCGCCCGGCTCGCTGCTGGTGGCCAACGCTGCCGGACAGTGGCTCGGCTCGCTGTCCGGCGGCTGCGTGGAAGACGACTTGCTGGAGCGCCTGCGCGACGGCGAATTCGCCGAGCCGGCCTGCCTGCTGCGCTACGGCGACGGCAGCGAACCACGGGCGCCGATCCGCCTGCCCTGCGGCGGCGTGCTGGAGGTGCTGGTGGAAAACCTGCCGGCCGACTGCGCGGTGCAGGCCCACCTGGGCGAGCTGCAAGGCGCGCTGCGCGGCCAGCGCCGGCTGCTGCGCGAAGTCTGCCTGCGCGATGGTGCCCGTCGTGTGAGTGACGACCGCGAGCAGGGCCCACGCATCGAGCGCCATGGCGACTGGCTGCATATCCGCGTCGGCGCCGCCCAGCGCCTGCTGCTGGCCGGCTATTCCAGCGTCGCCCAGGTCTGCGCCGAGTTCGCCCTGGCCCTGGGCTACGAGGTGATCCTCTGCGATCCGCGCGACGAGGTGCTGGAAGGCGTCTCGCTGCCCGGCGTGGAAATCCGCCGCGAACTGCCCTCCGAGGCCATCCGCGCCGGCCTCTGCCACACCGACACCGCCGTGCTGGCGCTGACCCACGACCCGCGCATCGACGACCTGGCGATGATCGAGGCGGTACGCACGCCAGCGTTCTACATCGGCGTGATGGGCTCGCAGGCCACCAGCGCCAAGCGCTTCGAACGCCTGCGCCGCAGCGGCGGCTTGTGGGACGCCGAACTGGCGCGCATCCACGCGCCCATCGGCCTCAACCTGGGCAGCAAGACCCCGGCGGAAATCGCCCTGGCGGTGCTCGCCGACGTGCTGCGGGTGCGCAATGGCATCGGGCGCGAGGCGCTATGAAGGGCAAACCCCCATCGCACTCAGTGCCTGTGAGCATGCAACACGTCACCGCCCTGATTCTCGCCGCCGGCAGCGCCCGCCGCTTCGGCAGCGACAAGCGACGCGCCCGCCTGGCCGACGGCCGCTCGCTGCTGGCCGCCACGTTGCAACTGGCCCACGCTCACTTTGCCGAGGTGGCGGTGGTGCTGCGCCGTGAAGACGACGCTCAGGCCCTGGGCATCCCTCCAGGCACGCGCATCGTCCACTGCGCCGAGGCTGACTTGGGCATGGGCCACAGCCTGGCGGCCGGCATGCGCGCGCTGTCTGCCAGCCCGGCGCAGGCCATCGCCGTGTTGCTCGGCGATATGCCCTGGATCTTGCCATCCAGCCTGGACGCGTTGACCGCGCAGGCCACCGCCGAGCGCATCGTCTACCCGTTGGTGGGCGGCCAGCGCGGCCATCCGGTGCTGTTCGGCCGCCGTCACTGGCCGGCGCTGCTGTCCCTGACCGGCGATAGCGGCGCTCGCACGCTGTTACGGGAGCGAGGCGATGCCTGCCTGGCGCTGCCGCTGGACGACCCCGGCCTGCTGCGCGACGTGGATCACCCCGCCGATCTCGACCTGTGATGGCCCCCGCCTGGCAAGCGTCTAGCACTGCATTGGCGCGGGCGGTTCCGCGCGTGGTGCGAGTGACGCTATGCAAGCCTTGTTGCAGGAAATTCTCGAAGACGTGCGGCCGCTGCTCGGCAAGGGCAAGGTAGCCAGCTACATCCCGGCGCTGGCCGAGGTATCGGCCAACCAACTGGGCATCGCCGTCTACGGTGTGGACGGCCAGGTGCATATGGCGGGCGATGCGCAGACACCGTTCTCGATCCAGAGCATCTCCAAGGTGTTCAGCCTGGTCCAGGCGATTCAGCATTCCGGCGAGGACATCTGGCAACGCCTCGGCCACGAGCCGTCCGGCCAGCCGTTCAATTCGCTGGTGCAGCTGGAACTGGAGCGCGGCATTCCGCGCAACCCCTTCATCAATGCCGGCGCCCTGGTGATCTGCGACATCAACCAGTCGCGCTTCGCCGCGCCGGCGTTGTCCATGCGCGATTTCGTCCGGCGCCTGAGCGGCAATCCGCTGATCGTCTCCGATGCCAAGGTCGCCGACTCGGAATACCAGCACCGCGCGCGCAACGCGGCGATGGCCTACCTGATGCAGGCTTTCGGCAACTTCCACAACGACGTCGAGGCGGTGCTGCACAGCTACTTCCACCACTGTGCGTTGGCGATGAACTGCGTCGACCTGGCCCGCGCCTTCGGCTTCCTCGCCAACCAGGGGCTGTGCCTGCACAGCGGCGAGCAGGTGCTGAGCCGGCGCCAGACCCAGCAGGTCAACGCCATCATGGGTACCAGCGGCCTGTACGACGAGGCCGGCAACTTCGCCTACCGCGTCGGCCTGCCAGGCAAGAGCGGGGTGGGTGGCGGTATCGTCGCGGTGGTGCCGGGGCAGTTCACCGTCTGCGTGTGGTCGCCGGAACTGAACCCCGCCGGCAACTCCCTGGCCGGCATGGCGGCGCTGGAGCAACTGAGCCAGCGCATCGGCTGGTCGGTGTACGCGTAGGGCGGACCCCGGCCCCTGCCAGGCGAATGAATTCGAGCCCCCTCAGCCTTGAGCGGTGAATTCCGTCCTTCCCGGTGCCTGGCGGGTGAACCCCGCCATGGCGTCCGCTGCTGGGAATGACAGGTCGTAGCCGCGCCAAGCGCCTGCCGGCCGGCCCGCCCTACAGGCTCAGCACAGCTCCGGATTCTTCTGGCAGGTGCCGTAGCCCTCGCTGCGCATGCTGTCGAGGGCGGCTTGCAGGCGGGTGATCACCTCGTCCGGGGTGTCCTTGTTGAGGGCCAGGTAGAGGTCGGAGGTGTGGAAGCTGAGCACGGTGTGCAGGCCGGTGGCGCCGGCTTCCTTGGCGTAGTAGCGCCACACCGGGTCGGAGGTGGCCCAGAGGTCTATCTTGCCGCGCTGCAGCTTGTGGATGTTTTCCTGGTCGCGCAGCGCGTTTTGCGGCTGGAAGCCCAGGCGCTCAAGGTGCTGGCTGACGGCGGCGCTCTTGTAGGCGCCGATGCGGTAGGCCTTGGCCTGGTCGAGGTTGGCGACTTTCAGGCCGCTTTCCTCGGTGGCGACCAGCACGCTTTCGTACTGGGCGATTGGCCCGACCCACTTGAACAACGGCTTGCGCTCGTCGGTCAGCGAGGTGGAAAACAGCCCATGGTTCGGCGTCTCCATGGTCTGCTTGTAGATGCGCGCCCAGGGGAAGCGCAGGGTCAGGCTGTAGTCGATGCCGGCTCGGCGGAACATCTCGCGCACGGTGATGGCGCTGAGGCCCTTGATGTTCTCGTCGCGGGCGAAGTTCTTGCCGTTCTCCGCCATGTTGAACGGCGGGAAGTTCTCGGTGAGCAGGATGACGCGGTAGTCGCTGGGCAGTTCGGCGTGGGCACCGAACGCGAGCAGCAGACCGAACAGCAGGGAGAAGGACAGGTGACGGCGCATGGATGACGACTCCGAAAAGGAAAATCCTCGCGGCCAGCCGCCAGGCCCGTAGGTCGGGGCTGAGCGCAGCGTAAACCCGGAGCCTGGGGTCCGGGGCCGTACGTCCGGTGTGCGCCGCATTGCGCGGCTGAGTCCGGGTGACGCGTTGCGAAATACCAGGCCCCGCTAGCACGTCTGGTTTGCCGACACGGATGTGCCAGCGGGGCCTGGAACAGGGTGGCCGGCGGAGGTCATCCAGCCGGCCGGGGAGCGGGGATCAACGCTGGTGCTGGGCCGCAGCGATGTGGATGCCGCGGATTTCCGGCTTGGCGCCAGGCCAGGCTTCCGGGTCCAGGTCCAGATCGGCGTAGTCCTGCGGATTGAACACCGGCTGCTCGACGCCAGCCTTGATCTGCGCATCGTAATCGCGCATCAGGCGCAGGCCGACCTTGAACAGCAGCGCCAGGGCCACCAGGTTGGCCAGGGCCAGCAGGCCCATGGTCACGTCGGCGAAGGCGAACACGGTGCCCAGGTCCTGCATCGCACCCCACAGTACCAGCGCGATCACCAATACCCGGTAGACCATGATCGGCTCGCGCTTCTTGCTGAAGAAGCCCAGTGCGTTCTCGCCCAGGTAGTAGTTGTAGATGATAGTCGTGAAGACGAACACCAGCAGCGCAACGCTGATGAATACCCGGCCCCACTCGCCGACCGAGGCCGCCAGGGCGGTCTGGGTCAGAATCACGCCACCCATTTCCATGCCCGGCTGGTAGACGCCCGAGAGCAGGATGATCAGCGCGGTGCAGCTGCAGATGATCAGGGTATCGATGAACACGCTGAGGGACTGCACGATGCCCTGCGCCGCCGGGTGCTTGACCTCGGCCACCGCTGCCACGTTGGGCGCGCTGCCCAGGCCGGCTTCGTTGGAAAACAGGCCGCGCTTGACGCCCATCATGATCGCCGCGCCGATGCCGCCGGCGAAGGCCGGCTCCAGGCCGAAGGCGCTCTTGACGATCATCGCCAGGGTTTCCGGCACGCGGTCGACGTTGCCGCCGATGACGAACAGCGCCACGGCGATGTACGACAGCGCCATCACCGGCACCAGCACGTCGGCGAACTGGGCGATGCGCTTGACGCCGCCGAGGATGATCAGGCCGACCACCACGGTGAGGGCGATGCCGCTGATGTAGGTCGGCACGTTGAAGGTGTCGTGCAGCGAGCTGGCCATGGTGAAGGACTGCACGGCATTGAAGCCGAAGCCGAAGGTCACCAGCAGCAGCAGCGAGACGACGATGCCCAGCCAGCGCTGGCCGAGACCGTGCTCGATGTAGAAGGCCGGGCCACCGCGGTAGGTGCCGTCATCGGCCTTGCGCTTGTACAACTGGGCCAGCGAGCACTCGAAATAGCTGGTGGCCATGCCGACCAGGGCGACGACCCACATCCAGAACACCGCACCTGGTCCGCCGAGGGTGATGGCCACGGCCACACCGGCGATGTTGCCGCCGCCGACACGGCCGGCGACCGATAGCATCAGGGCCTGGAACGAGCTGAGATGGCCCGGCTTGCGCTGGAAGGCTTCGCCGAAGATGCGAAACATGCTGCCGAAGTAGCGGAACTGAACGAAACGCGAGGCGACCGTGAAGAACAGGCCAAGACCGATCAGCATGACGATCAGTAGCTTGCCCCAGAGAAGGTCGTTGATAACGTCGAGCATGGGGGGATATCTCCCTTTGTTTTGCTTGTGGGACTGGCGCGGCTCGCGGGTAGCGGGGCTGCGCCGGAAACTGCCGGAGCTGTCCGGTGTCGCCGGACAAGTGCAGTGGTTTGGGTATCGGCCGTAAATGGGCGCACCGAGCCGTGGCTCGGGTGTTCCGGGGCCTGGCTATGCCGGCTTAGCTGACCGCCGCGAACGACTGGCGTTCCGGCCGGCAACCGCGGCTCCGACCGCGGGGGCGCGAAGGATACAGGGAGAGTGGGCGAGGCGTATTGTGTTGTGCATGGATTCACCAGTCATTGTTGTTATCGGGGCCGTCTGATGCGGCCTTGGTGGAGCCATCTGCCAAAGGCAAATAAGGGCGGGCCGGCGCGTCGGTGCCGGCCCGGCCGCGCCTCCCTGCGCGGCTCAAGCGATGAGCGTCAGGGCTTCAGCGGGGCCAGGCGCGGCGCGATCATGTTTTCCGGGCGCAGGATGTCGGCCAGCGTGGCTTCGTCCAGCAGGCCCTCTTCGCGCACCAGCTCCAGCACGCCACGGCCGCTTTCCAGGGCCAGCTTGGCGATGCGCGTGGAGTTCTCGTAGCCGATGTAGGGGTTGAGTGCGGTCACCAGGCCGATGGAGCTTTCCACCAGTTCGCGGCAGCGCGCTTCGTTGGCGGTGATACCGACGATGCAGTGTTCGCGCAGCATGTCCATGGCGCGCTGCAGCAGGCGGATCGAGTCGAAGATCTTGTAGGCGATCAGCGGCTCCATCACGTTCAGTTGCAGCTGGCCGCCCTCGGCGGCGAGGGTCAGCGCCAGGTCGTTGCCGATCACCTCGAAGGCGACCTGGTTGACCGCTTCGGGGATTACCGGGTTGACCTTGCCGGGCATGATCGAGCTGCCCGGCTGGCGCGCCGGCAGGTTGATCTCGTTGATCCCGGTGCGCGGGCCGCTGGAGAGCAGGCGCAGGTCGTTGCAGACCTTCGACAGCTTCACCGCCAGGCGCTTGAGCATGCCGGAGAACAGCACGAAGGCGCCCATGTCGGAAGTGGCTTCGATCAGGTCGGCGGCCGGGGTCAGCGGCTGGCCGCTGATGGCCGCCAGGCGCGCCACTGCCAGATGCTGATAGCGCGGGTCGGCGTTGATGCCGGTGCCGATGGCGGTGCCGCCCAGGTTCACTTCGGTGAGCAGGGTCGGGGCGAGCAACTTGAGGTGCTGCAGGTCCTCGCCGAGGGTGGTGGCGTAGGCGCGGAATTCCTGGCCGAGGGTCATCGGTACCGCGTCCTGCAGCTGGGTGCGACCCATCTTCAGTACCTGGGCGAACTCGACGGACTTGCCCGCCAGCGCCTGGATCAGGCTGTCGAGGCTGGCCAGCAGCGAGTCGTGGCCGAGCAGCAGGCCCAGGCGAATGGCCGTCGGGTAGGCGTCGTTGGTCGACTGCGCCATGTTCACGTCGTTGTTCGGGTGCAGGAACTGGTACTCGCCCTTGGCGTGGCCCATGGCTTCCAGGGCGACGTTGGCGATCACCTCGTTGGCGTTCATGTTGGTCGACGTGCCGGCGCCGCCCTGGATCATGTCCACCACGAACTGATCGTGGAAATCGCCGCGCACCAGCCGCGCACAGGCCTCGCTGATCGCCGCATGCTTGGTCGCCGACAGGTGGCCGAGCTCATGGTTGGCGTCCGCCGCGGCCTGCTTGACCATGGCCAGGGCGACCACCAGCTTCGGGTAGTGCGACAACGGCACCCCGGACAGGCGGAAGTTGTTCACGGCGCGCAGGGTCTGGATGCCGTAGTAGGCGTCGGCGGGGACTTCGAGGGTACCGAGCAGGTCTTTTTCGACTCGGAAGGATGCAGCGATGGACATGATGGGGACGATCTCGGGGGAAGCGCTGGCAGTCGCGCAATGCCCACTAGACTAAGGTTGCAAGCCCGACGGCGGCCAATGCCATTAAATGCTGGCCCATGCACAAACGGCATAATGCGGCTGTGACGCCAGGATCGCGGCGAGCGTATAGGAAGGCATGCGCCGTGCGAGCGAGGCCGGAGGAGGCCCTATGAACCTGGAGATGAAATGGCTGGAGGACTTCAGTGCCCTGGCCGCCACCCGGAGCTTTTCCCAGGCCGCCGAGCGCCGCTTCGTCACCCAGCCGGCGTTCAGCCGACGCATCCGCGCGCTGGAGGAGGCGCTGGGCCTGACCCTGGTCAACCGCGCGCGCACGCCGGTGGAGCTTACCGAGGCCGGCCAGCTGTTCCTGGTCACTGCTCGCAGTGTGGTCGACCAGCTCGGCGAGGTGGCGCGGCACCTGCACCAGCTGGAAGGCCAGCAGGGCGAGGTGCTGCAGTTCGCCGCCGCCCACTCGTTGACCCTCGGCTTCTTCCCGGCCTGGATCGCCCGCCTGCGCCGCGCCGGCCTGCCGCTCTCCACCCGGCTGGTGGCGACCAACGTCGGCGAGGCCGTGCACGCCCTGCGCGAAGGCGCCTGCGACCTGATCCTGGCCTACTACGACCCGGATGCGGCGCTGCAGATGGACCCGGAAATCTTCCCCTCGCTGCACCTGGGGGTGACCTCCATGCAGCCGGTCTGCGCGGTGGACGAGACCGGCCAGCCGCTGTTCGACCTCGACGGTGGGCAGAGCGTACCGCTGCTGGCCTATAGTGCCGGGGCCTTCCTCGGCCGCTCGGTCAACCTGCTGCTGCGCCAGCGCGGCCTGCGTTCGACCACCGTGTACGAGACGGCAATGGCCGACAGCCTGAAGAGCATGGCCCTGCAGGGCCTCGGCGTGGCCTGGGTGCCGCAACTGTCGGTGACCCATGAGCTGGCCCGCGGCGAACTGGCGGTCTGCGGCGGCACCCACTGGCACGTGCCGCTGGAGATCCGCCTGTACCGCTGCGCCCTGCAACGCAAGCCGGCGGTGCGCCGGCTGTGGCGCGAGCTGGAGGCGGGTGTCGCCAGCCAGGGCTAGCTCGGCGGGGCGAATGTGACGGCGGGCAAGGCTGGATGCGGCGGCGTCGGGTAGCATGCGCGCCCCTCTTCGATACCAAGGATGGAGCCATGCGCCACTTGCGCCTTTTTCCCCTGTCGCTTTGCCTGCTGCTGGCCGCCTGCGGCGGCGATGAGCTGGTGCTGCACTTCGATACACCGGTCAATGCCGAGCAGGGCGGCATCGACCCTGCGCTGCATGAATCCCTGGAGCAGGCGCTGGCCGAGCAGCAGTTCACCGCCGAGCAGGTCGGCTTCAAGCTGCTGGGCGATGGCCAGTCGGTGCGGGTAAGTTTTGCCGGCGAGCCGCTGAGCGCCGAACGACGACAGGCGTTGCGGGACCTGTTCAGCGCGCGGCTGGCGGCACGCGATCAGCGATCGGACAAGCTGAGCCTGGAAATCCAGCCGGAACGGCTCGACGAACTCTTCAACTCCCCGAGCGGGCACCTGCTGGACGACAACCTGCGCCAGCAGATGCGCGAAAAAACCCAGCGCCTGCGCCGCACCTTCAACAGCACGGCGACCTTCGAAGAAGGGCCCGCGCTGGTCTACCAGGAGGGCGACAAGCCCGCCGTATTCACCCTCGTTGCATCGGATGAGATCTCCTGCAAGGTCACGGCGCAGTTGAGCAGGCCCCTGCCCACGCTCAATCTGCGTCTGGGCACGCCCAGTGGGGGCGAGATGCTGGATGAACTCTTCCAGACGATGGGCGAGCTCCTGCCGATCACCGTTCCCCATCGGCTGCTTTTTTCGGGCGTCGAGATGCAAACCAGCCTTGATGAGCAACGGGTCGAGTACAGGCTCCGCGATGACCCGGCGACTGGCGGCCAGCACTACATCGACTTCGATTTCGGGCGCCTGGGAATGCTCGAGCACAGTGCAGGAGAGGCGATGAATCGGGAGCGTTTCGAACGCATGCAGCGCGAATGCATCGATCGCGTGACCAAGGCCGGCCGCCCCTTCACCTACTTCTACGGCAAGACCCTGGATCGGCTGGATGCGGTCGAGTATCGCTTCCAGAACGAATCCTGAGCGACCGGCGTCGCGTCTCGTGGAGATCACCATGCGTCTATTTCGTTTTTTCAGGCTCTTGCCGCTGCTGGCACTGGCGGCGTGCGGTGGCGAGCCGCAGTTGCAGTTCCGTTTCGCAGAACCGATCCGCTCGGAAGAGACGGGTTGGGACTACGACTACCTCTCCGCCCTCAGCGACGCCCTGATCGCCCAGGGCTACGAAGTCGCCCGAATCCACTTCCACCAGGTCGAGGATGACCCGCATGCGGTGCGCATCAGCGTGCAGCGCGAGCCGTTGAGCGCGGCCCAGCGCAAGGGCATCGCCGCCTATTTCCAGGAGGTGCTGGCCCCCGCCGCGAATGCCTCCGATGCGTTCCGCCTGGAACTGCATGCGGAGCAAATCGAAGAAGCGCAGCTTGCGGGCATGCGTGCCGAAGACCGCGAGCGGATCGCCGGGCTGCCGAAGGCCTATGAAGGCCGCTTCGAAGTGCCGGAGCAGATCATGGTAGTGGCCAGCTCCTGGGTGTGGCCGGGAGAATCGGCGCCGCCGCCGAGGCGGGAGGTGTTCTGCCAGGTGCAGGCGACACTGCACGAGCCGTTGCCGGATATGGTCTTCGAAACCCCGGCGCCGAATGACGACGAAGAGGCGCCGGCCTTCGATGGCTCGCTGGCGCCGCTGCGCATGATCGGCCTGGACCTCTACGAGGACGTACCGGCGCAGTTCCGCTTCGCCGACGCCACGCTGCAGCACGCGCTGGAGGACGGGCGCCTGCAGGTGCGGCTGGAAAGCTCGACGGGCTACGGTACCGGGACCGACACGTTGATTTTCGCCCTGGGCAGCATGGGCAGGCCGGCCATGCTGTCGGAAAACACCATCCTCGGCAGCGAGGTCCATGACGGCTGCGCGCGACGCGCCGGCGAGATCGGCGGCCTGCTGCGCCGCTTCGACAACCGGCCCGTGACCCGGCTGCAGGCGTTCGACTTCCTGCCGGCCGGCGAAGGAGACGAACGGTAATCCCAGGGGCGCGTCAATTTACGCTTTACGATATACTGCGCCGCCTCCAAACCGACCGGCCCGTCGGTTTGCCCCGACATGACAAGCCACGCCTCATCGCGTGGCTTGTTGGTTTTTGTGTCGCGCCCGCGGGCGCACTGTAAAGAGGCACGATGATGAGCGCACTGGTAGGCGTGATCATGGGCTCCAAGTCCGACTGGTCCACCCTCAGCCACACCGCCGACATGCTGGACAAGCTGGGCATTCCCTACGAGGTCAAGGTGGTGTCCGCCCACCGCACCCCGGACCTGCTGTTCCAGTACGCCGAACAGGCCGAGGCGCGCGGCATCCAGCTGATCATCGCCGGTGCCGGCGGTGCCGCCCACCTGCCGGGCATGTGTGCGGCCAAGACCCACCTGCCGGTGCTCGGCGTACCGGTGCAGTCGGCCGTGCTGTCCGGCGTCGACTCGCTGCTGTCCATCGTGCAGATGCCCGCCGGCGTGCCGGTGGCCACCCTGGCCGTCGGCAAGGCCGGGGCGATCAACGCCGCGTTGCTGGCCGCCAGCATGCTCGGCCACCAGCACCCGCAGTTCCATGCCGCGCTGAAGCAGTTCCGCGACGAGCAGACCCGCAGCGTGCTGGACAACCCGGACCCCCGCGAAGCCTGATCGTCGCATCCGCTGGATGCAGCAGGCGGCAACTGGAGATGTAGCGCATGAAAATCGGTGTGATCGGTGGCGGCCAGCTGGGCCGCATGCTGGCCCTGGCGGGCACTCCGCTGGGCATGAACTTCGCCTTTCTCGACCCGGCGCCGGACGCCTGCGCCCAGGCCCTCGGCGAGCACATCCGCGCCGACTACGGCGACCAGGACCACCTGCGCCAGCTGGCCGACGAAGTCGACCTGGTCACCTTCGAGTTCGAGAGCGTGCCGGCCGAGACCGTGGCCTTCCTCTCCCAGTTCGTGCCGGTCTACCCCAGTGCCGAATCCCTGCGCATCGCCCGTGACCGCTGGTTCGAGAAGTCCATGTTCAAGGATCTCGGCATTCCCACCCCGGAATTCGCCAACGTGCTCGATCAGGCCGACCTCGACCACGCGGCGATCCAGATCGGCCTGCCGGCGGTGCTCAAGACCCGCACCCTCGGCTACGACGGCAAGGGGCAGAAAGTCCTGCGCAAGCCCGAGGACGTGGTCGGTGCCTTCGCCGAGCTGGGCAGCGTGCCGTGCATCCTCGAAGGCTTCGTGCCCTTCACCGGCGAAGTCTCGCTGGTGGCCGTGCGCGGCCGCGATGGCGAGACGCGCTTCTACCCGCTGGTGCACAACACCCACGACAGCGGCATCCTCAGCCTGTCGGTGGCCAGTACCGACCACCCGCTGCAGGCGCTGGCCGAGGACTACGTCGGCCGCGTGCTGGACAAGCTCGACTACGTCGGCGTGCTAGCCTTCGAGTTCTTCGAAGTGGACGGCGGCCTGAAGGCCAACGAGATCGCCCCGCGCGTGCACAACTCCGGGCACTGGACCATCGAAGGCGCCGAGTGCAGCCAGTTCGAGAACCACCTGCGCGCTGTCGCCGGCCTGCCGCTGGGCTCCACCGCCAAGGTCGGCGAGAGCGCCATGCTCAACTTCATCGGTGCGGTGCCGGCGGTGGACAAGGTGATCGCCATCGACGACTGCCACCTGCACCACTACGGCAAGGCCTTCAAGGCCGGGCGCAAGGTTGGCCACGCCACCCTGCGCTGCGCCGATGCGGCCACTCTGCAGGCACGCATCGCCGAGGTGCAGGCGCTGATCGCCGGGTAGTGCCGCCCGCGGCGCTGGGCTAAGCTGGCTGGGGTCCCACGCGAGTCGAGCTGTCCCATGCCCAGGCCGTTCATTGCGCTGCTGTGCTGTCTGTTCTGCGGGATACCGCCGGCGCTCGCCGACGAGGTATTGATCGCCGACTACCGCCCCCGGCCGCCGGAGATGTTCGATCTGGATGGCCAGCCCAGCGGCCCGCTGGTGCGAATCCTGGAAACCGCTGCGCAACGTGTCGGGGCCACCGTGCAGTGGCGCCAGCGGCCATTCATCCGCAGCCTGGAGGACCTCAAGTCGGGTCGCGTCGACCTGGTTCCGCGGGTGCTGTTCAGCCGCGAGCGGGTCGCCTTCGTGCACTACCTGCCGCCGATCGGCGCGCAGCGCAAGACCATCCTGTTCATCGTCCGCCCCGGCCAGGAGGCCACGTTGCAGCGCTATGCCGATCTCCACCGCGGCGAGATCGGGGCCAAGCGCGGTACCGTCTACTTCGAGGAATTCGACCAGGACCAGGCGATCCGCAAGTCGCTGATGGTCGACGACGCCATTCTCGCCCGCATGTTCCAGGCCCACCGGCTGGAGCGGCTGATCGTGCTCGACCGGGAAGCCCTGGAGGCGGAGTTCCGCAGCCTCGGTTTCGACGACTATGCCTACGCCGACTATCGCCACGAGCAGTGGATCGACAACCACTACGGTGCCTCGCGGCGGCTCTACGAGGGGGCGCGCAAGGGGCTCTACGACCGCCTCGGCGCGGTGCTGGGCACCATGCGCGCCAGCGGCGAAGTCGAGCTGATCTACAACCGCCACGGCGTGCCCTCCCCGGAGGCGCCGCTCGACTGAGCGCACGGTCGGCTATGGGCGTCGGCGCGAGCGGCTGCTAGTCTCGGCGGGTCTTTTTCCCGTGGGACCCTCGCCATGCGTGCCTGTCTGATCTTTTGCCTGTTGCTGCTCAGCAGCGTCGCCCACGCCGAACTGCCGGAAACCGACTGGCTCGCGCTGATGCCGCCGGATGACCGCCGCGCCCTGGAGGAGATGCCGGAGATCGACCATGCCGGCGCGGAAGGCGACAGCGCCTTCTACAGCCCCGGCGGCCTGAAGCAGCAACGCGACCTGCCGGCGGTGATGTATTCGGCCAGGACCGTGGCGGCGCTGGACGGCAAGGCGATCCGCCTGGGCGGCTACCCGGTGCCGCTGGAAAGCGACGCCCAGGGCCGCAGCACCCTTTTCTTCCTGGTGCCCTATCCCGGCGCCTGCATCCACGTGCCGCCGCCGCCGCCGAACCAGATCGTGCTGGTGCGCTATGCCAAGGGCCTGGCCCTGGACGATATCTACCAGCCGCTGTGGGTCAGCGGCACGCTGAAAGTGGAGCCGGTCAGCAACGAGCTGGCCGACGCCGCCTATGCGCTGGATGCTTCGAGCGTGCGGGCGGTGGAGGAAGCGGACCTCTAGCGGGCCGTGGCGCGGCGACTGCGCCGCCCAGCTAACTGGCGATGGATGGCAGCCGCAGGAAGCTGGAGAAGCGCGCGGCGATCTGCGAGCGGTTGGCCAGGTCGAGCTTGTACAGGATGTTCTGCACATGGGTCTTGACCGTCTTGTCGCTGATCTTGAGGATGCGGCCGATCTCCAGGTTGGTCTTGCCGCAGGCGACCCAGCGCGCCACTTCGATCTCCCGGGTCGACAGCGGCAGCGCCTGGCCGGGCGGCTCTTCCCCGGCGTCGGCCGCCCAGCGCTGCTCGCTGCCGAGGATGCGACTGAGGGCGATGTGGATGTTGGGCGCGAGCATGGCCATGCGCAGCTTGCTCTCGCGGACCACTGCCGGCGCCACGTTGTAGAAAAAATAGCCGACGAAGCTGTTCGCCGTGCTGCCGGGGAACAGCGTCCAGGCCACGTTGCGAATGCGATGGCGGACCAGGATGTCGGCCCAGATGCGGTCCACCGGATCGATCAGGCTTTCCGTCCAGGTCAGGCGCGGGGTGCCGACAGTCTCGATCAGTTCCGGCTTGGTGGGCGGAATGCTGCCGTCGCGCCGCACGAAGGCGCGCACGTAGTCGGTGGGCGTGGTGTGGATGCAGTCGGCGATGTAGGCGGTGCCGCCGCGCCGCTCGCCGAGGGCGAACAGGAAGTGATCGCACGGCAGGATGCTGCGCAGCGCGCGCGCGGTGGTGGCCTTGAGTTCGGCCACGGTCTGCGCGTCGACGATCGGTCCGAGGAAGTGCAACAGGTTGGCGCCCGGTTTGGCCCGGTCCATTGGGTCGGCAAGCATGATGTGTCCCTTTGTTCTTATAGTGGTGGCATCACTGCGAATGCGGCACGCAAGCAGGTCGCAAGGCCCGGTCAGACTGCCGCAAGGTCCGACTTCGCCGGCAACTCGATCCTTCTGCCGGCGAACTCCATAGCTATGACTCGGCTTTCCAGGTTTGTTTCCGCCGCCACCGCGCCGGCCCGCGAGCGTTCGACTAAAGTCGTAAGCAGCCGGCGGCACTCCTGGCGCTTGATCTTGCCGCTGGAGGTGCGCGGCAGGCTGCCGCCCTGCACCAGCACGATCACCGGCTGGGCCAGGCGATGGCGGCTCCACAGGCTGGCGCGGATGTCCTCGAACAGTTGGTCGATGTCCAGCTCGCGCAAGGCGCGGCGCTCCACCTCCTGGGCGATGGCAACGCGTTCGCTGCCATCGATCTCCAGGCTGACGGCGGCCGAACCATCAGGGCGGAAGCCTTCCTGCTCGCGATACACGGTGGCCTCGATGTCGCCGGGGTGGTGATTGACGCCGTTGACCACGATCAGGTCCTTCAGCCGACCGGTGACGAAGAGTTCGTCGTCGAGCACGAAGCCCAGGTCGCCGGTGCGGAAATAGCGCCCCCGGCTCGGGCTCTCGACGAAGGCACGGGCGCTGGCTTCCGGGCGCTGCCAGTAGCCGTCGGCGACGCTGTCGCTGGCCACGCAGATCTCGCCGACCTGCCCGGGCGCCAATTCCACGCCGGTTTCCGGATCGATGATGAACGGCGCGCCGCCTGCCCTGGTGCTGCCGCTGCTGACCAGGTCGCGCAGGCGGTCGTCGCCGGCCGGCCCGGGCCGTTGCAGGGTCAGCGCCTGGTTGTCTTCCAGTCGTTGGGCGTCGAAGCCGCGGATCACCGCGGTGTGGCGCGGGCCGCTGGCGGTGACCATCAGTGTGCTTTCCGCCAGCCCGTAGCAGGGCGTGCTGGCGTTGCCGGGCAGGCCATAGGCGGCGAAGCGCTGTTGAAACGCGCTGACGGTGGCGGCGCGTACGTTTTCCGCGCCGTTGAAGGCAACGGCCCAGCTGCTCAGGTCAAGCCCCTCGAGTTCTTCGTCCTTGATCTTGCGCACGCAGAGTTCGAAGGCAAAGTTCGGCCCGCCGCTGACGGTCGCGCGGTACTTGCTGATCGCCCGCAGCCAGCGGATCGGCCGCTGCAGGAAGTGGATCGGCGTCATCAACGTGGTGGCGCAGCCGCTGTAGGCCGACTGCAGGATGCCGCCGATCAGCCCCATGTCGTGGTACGGCGGCAGCCAGCTGAGGATGTGGCTGTCCGGGGCGATGGCGAAGTTGCGTTGGATCATCGCCGAGTTATGCACGAGGTTGCGATGGCTGATCATCACGCCCTTGGGGTCGCCGGTGGAGCCGGAGGTGTATTGCAGGAAGGCCAGGTCGTCCTCGGCCACCTGCGGGCATTGCCAGGCGTCGGCCAGCGTCGGCGGCAGCTCGTCCAGGGCCAGCACGCGGGCGCCCGGTGCCATGGCGTGCAGGCGCTGCTGCACCGCGGCGCGGTGTTCCGGCGTGGCCAGTGCCGCCGCCGGCTGGCAGTCGAGAATGATGCTGTCGAGGCGATCGAGGATCTTGCTGGTGCTCGGCGGATAGGCCGGCACGGCGATCATGCCGGCATACAGGCAACCGAAGAAGGCGGCGACGTAGTCGAAACCGGGGTTGAGCAGGATCAGCACGCGCTCGCCCTGGCGGCCGTGCTGTTGCAAGGCGGCGGCGATGGATCGCGCGCGCTGGTCCAGTTCGCCGTAGTCGACGGTCGCTTCCTTGTCGCCGCCATCCAGCAGGAAGCGATAGGCCAGCGCGGTGGGCTGCCGTTCGGCGTGGCGCTGCAGGCAGGCGGCGAAGTTGCCGGAGCCGAGGCTGACCTGGGAACGATGATTGCTCATTGCCTTACCCTCTCGATCGTTAAGTTGGTAGCCGGCGCGTGCCGTCGACGGTTCGCGGCGCTCGCCCGGTAAAAGGTGCGTGTCGCTGGCGTCAGAGCTGCGCCTGAATGCTGCGGGCCTGCTCCTGCAAGCGGTGCAGGGCGGTGCGCAGGCCGAACAGGCCGGTGAAGTGCAGGAACATGCGGTAGCCGAACCCCAGCCCGTCGCCGCGCTGTCGCGGCACCAGGTGCAGGTGGGCATGGGGGATGTGCTGGTTGGTGGCCTTGCCGTCGTTGACGATCAGGTGGGTGCCCTCGACGCCCAGGCCGGCCTTGCGCTGGGCCGCCACCAGTCGTTCGAACACCGCGTACAGGTGCTGGCGACTGGCACTGTCCAGCTCTTCCAGCTTTTCCGCATGCTGGCGCGGAATCAGCAGCACATGGCCGCGGGTCAGCGGGTGGATGTCCATGAAGGCGAAGCAGTGCTCGTCGGCATACACGCGCGCGCACTCCGCCTCGCCGGCGGCGATCTTGCAGAACAGGCAATCCATGGGTTTCAGCGTCCGTGGGAAAGAAAAGGGGGTGTCAGTCGCCGATCAGCGGGTTTTCACGCAGGGTCGGCTGCGCGGCGAACAGCCGTTCGAGCAGCCAGCGGTCGCGCAGGAACTGCTTGTCGGCAAGCAGCGCGGAGAGGCGCTTGAGGTTGTGGAAGGGCACGCCGGGATAGGCGTGGTGCTCGACGTGGTAGTTGATGTTGGCCCACAGCAGGCCGATCACCCGGCTGGTCACGGTGACGGTGTTTTTCGCCAGATCCAGGCGATCGCCGTCATGCTCGTCGAGGGTGGCCATGGGGAAGTGCTCGTAGCCCCGGGAAATCGGGTTGTACAGCACCGCCAGCAGCAATAGCGGCAGCACGAAGATCAGCACGAACTCGTAGACCCGCCCCAGCCAGATCGCCGCCGCCAGCAGCGCCGCCATGCCCAGCAGGTTGCACGCCAGCTCGGCGAGCACCGTGTTGCGCACCTGGTTGCCGTAGCGCACCAGGGCGAAGTAGGTGAAGCGCGGCACGAACACGGCGATGCGGGCGAACATCCACCAGACGCCGCGGGCGTAGTTCCATTCGTCCGGATCCTGCTCCGCGTCGCCGAGGTAGCGGTGGTGGCGTTTGTGGCACTCGGTGAAGGCGGTGTAGGGGAACACGATGAAAAACGCCAGCGCGCGGCCGAACCCAGTATTCAGGGCCGGGGAGGAGAAGGCGCTCTGGTGGCCGCAGTCGTGCTGCAACACGGTGAAGGCGTGCAGCTGGCTGCCCAGCAACAGCACCGCGAACAGATGCAACCAGGGCGAGTCGGTGAACGCCACCAGCGCCGCGCAGGCGACCCACACGGCCACGTGCACCGCCAGCCAGAACAGGAACCTGCCCGGCACCGGTTTCATCAGTGCCTGCAGTTCGGCCTGGCGGTCCCTGGCCACGCGCAGCTCGGCGCGCTTGGTCAGGCGGAATTGATCTTGTGCCGCTCGATTCATCACAGCGTCCTCGCTCAGTCGACGGCCAGACAGACGTCATCGGTGGTCGGAAAGCCGACGCACATCAGCGCCTGGCCCATTTTCAGCTCCGCTTCGGACAGACCATGGCCCTCGCTCATGCGCACCTCGCCGCGCAGCGTGGTGCACACGCAGGCGGTGCAGAAGCCGCTGCGGCAGGAGAATGGTGGTTCGAGGCCGCTGGCCAGGGCGCCGTCGAGAATCGACTGGCCAGGCAGCACCTCGAAGCGGTGCTCGCGACCCTGCATCTGCAGCGACACCTGGCGGGCGACCTGTTCGCCAGCGGCGGCCGGCTTCTTCGGCGCGACGAAGTTCTCCAGGTGGATCGCCGGCTCTGGCACCCGCAGGTCGCGCAGGGCTTCGAGCACCTCCTCCATCATGCCCAGTGGCCCGCACAGGTAGTACTCGGTGTGCTTCGCAGTCGGCTCGGACAGTTCGCCGATCAGTTGCACGGCGCGCTCGCGGGTCAGCCGGCCGCTGTTCTGCCCGTCGTCGCCGCGGGAGAACACATGCACGATGTTCAGCCGCTCGCCGAAGCGTTCCTTCAACCAGGTCAGCTTGTCGCGGAAGATCACCGACTCGCGGTTGCGGTTGCAGTAGATCAGCGTGACGCGGCTGCCCGGCTCGAAGTACAGCGCGCACTTGAGGATCGAGAAGATCGGCGTGATGCCGCTGCCGCCGGCCAGCAGCACCAGGTGCCGGGCCTGCTGCGGATCGGGAGTGAGGGTGAAGCGACCGTGGGCGCCGAGCACCTTCACCGTGTCGCCGGCTGAAAGCTTCTGCAGCAACTGGTTGGAGACCTTGCCACCGCTGACCCGCTTGACGGTGATCGACAGGTGGCGGTCGATACCCGGCGTGCTGCTCAGGGAATAGGAACGGCACAGCGGGCTGCCGCCGGAGCCGAACTCCAGGCTCAGGTACTGGCCGGCGACGTAGCCGAGCTTGCGGAACAGCGGCGGGCGCAGGTGAATGGTCACCGCGTCCTCGGTTTCCGCTTCGATCGAGACGACTTTAAGGTTCAACAGCTTCTTCATGGTCAGCATCCCGGCTTGCCTAACGCGTGATCGGTTCGCTGGGCGGCTAAGACGCCGCGCCCAGCGGTTGTTCGGTGCTCGCGGCGGCGCGCGCGCGTTCCTGCTCGGCGATCGGTGCCGCGCGGCAGCGGCGCTTGAGCAGCGCGACCTTTTCCGCGTGGGAAAGTGGCTCCCACCAGTCGAGCTTCTCGGCCAGCGCATCGAAGCGCCGCAGCATCAGCATCAGGAACAGGTCGAGCACGCTGAGGTCGCGGAACACGATGGAGCGCGCCGCCTGCATCTCCGGCTTGATGCGCTCGAACAGCGCCGGGCTTTCCGACCAGTGCACGTTGGCCCAGTGGTGGTGGCAGACGTGGTAGCCCTCGTTGAGCATGTTCACCGGCGTCTCCAGCAGGGTGATGGTGTTGTACATGTAGTCCTTCGGGTCGCTCTGCTCGCCGTAGAAGGCGTGCTGCGCCCAGTGGATGACGCCCATCAGGAAGTTGCTCGCGCACCAGGGCACCAGCATGTACAGCACGGCGATGTCCAGGCTGTAGAGGGCGAGGGCGGCGAACAGCGCGAAGTAGATGAGGTTGCCGACCAGCATGCTGCGCATCTGCACCGGCTTGTTCTTGCTCTTGAAGTACAGGTACGGCGAGACCATGAACTGCTGGTACATCACCTCGCGCACCATGTAGACGATGAAGTCCCAGGCGCTGGCGTGGTCGTAGCGCGCGGTGGCGTACACGTCCAGCGGGCCGGCGTTTTCCCGGTGGTGCTGCTGCAGGTGCGCGGCGGCATGGGGAATCAGGCCCATGGGCACGGCGAAGAACATGTAGAGGAAGGAATTGCCGGTCCACTTCTCGCACAGGCTGTCGCGCTTGAAGATACCGCCGCGGCGATGGCCCTCCTGGTGCATGCAGCTGAACGAGCGCACGAAGGCGCGAATGTTCGGCCCGTAGACGAAGGCGTAGAAGGCGATCACCAGCGGCCAGGAAATCTCCTTCAGCCACAGCTGGGCGATCAGCACCGGGAAGGCGGTGCAGCCGAGGGTGATGGCGCCGGCGAGGATCGGCTCGTCGCGCGGGTCCTTCAGCCAGCGGTCGGCCAGGCGCTGCACCTGGCGGTGGTAGAAGGCGGCGATGCCGCTGCCCAGCGCCGACACGCCAGGAATCAGGCACAGCAGCAGGCGCCCGCCGTGCAGCACGGTGGACAGCGCCAGGATCGCGCCGATGGCGAGGCTGTTGAACACCAGCAACAGCGCGAACAGCGGCATGGCCAGGGCGTGGAAGAGCGGGCCCACGTTGCCGGGGCGCGGCGGATAGAGTGCTTCTGAGGGTGTCGGCATGGTCTTCAGGCTCGAAGGATTGCTCGGGAAGTCGATGCCTGCGGCCGGGCCGCAGTGGCCCGGCCTGGCATATCAGGCGTGGGCCGGTTCCGGCTTGGCGGCACTGCGGGCGTGCTCGCGCAGGAATTCGGCGAGTGCCGGTGCGGCGGCGACCCGTGAGATCGGATGGAAACCGATCCCGCGTGAGGCGGCGAGCAGGTAGCTCACCTCGTCCGAGGCGATGAAGCTCATGCCGCCGAGCAGCTCGGTGGCCAGGTTGGTGGCTCGCTCGATGGCGCCTTGCACGCTGAAACGGGTGCACAGGGCGCGGTTGTAGGTATCCAGGTCGACGCTGTCCTGGCGCTCCAGCGCGTAGGCGTTGCCCAGCAGCGCCTGGTGCGCGCCCTCCAGCTCGATGGCCAGCTGCGCCAGGTGGGTCTCCGGAGCGCCGCGCCGGTTCATCAGCAGCTCGACCAGCGCCGAGGCCACGCCCAGGTAGGTGGCGCCGACCATAAGTTGGAACCAGCAGAGCCCGGCCAGCGACGTGGCCTGGGCCGATTCGGCGATCTGCTCGGCGTTCTCGCCCTCGGCCAGCAACACCAGGTCGTCCGGCACCAACACATCGTCGAAGAGCAGCGTGTTGCTGTCGGCGGCGGCGAGCACCGGGGTCTTCCAGAAGCGCTCGCGGGTGATCTTGCCACTTTCCGCAAAGACCACCGCGAAGCCAGGCACCTCAGGCCCGGCGGCCGCCTCGCGGGCGACCCCGGCGACGATCACGTCCATGCCGTGGCTCATGGTGCAGGGCTTCTTGCTGCCGCGCAGCAGGAAGCCGCCCTCCACCGCGCGGGCCTTGAGGCTGGCGTTGAAGATCGCCGCGCCGGGCGTGCCCTCGGCGAAGGCGGAGGCGACCAGCAGGTGGTTGGCGGCGATGGCGCCCATCAGCTCGTCGGCGGCCGGCACGATGCCGCCGAGCTGCACGATGGTGGCCAGGGTGTGGTGGTGCATGGTCATCATTACCGCCAGCGACGGGCACAGCGAACCGACCGCGCGCAGGATATCGACGGTCTCGCTCGGCGAGGCACCGAGGCCGCCGAGGGCCTGGGGCACCAGCAGATGGGTGCCGCCCAGTTCGCGGAACAGCTGGCAGAGTTCGGCCGGATCGGCATGTTCCAGCGTCATCAGGCCGCGGGCCTGGAGGGCGGCCACCAGGCCAGGAAGACGGTGTTCGGTAACGGCTCTCGCGTGTTTGATCGACATGGGTAGTGCCTCTTCAGATAGGGGGTTAGCCGGCCATTTCGACGAGTTGGTCGACGGCCGGTGCGAAGCCGAATGCCAGGGCCAGGCGCAAGATTTCCTCGGCGTCGGCCAGCGCCGGGCGCTTGCCGATGCTGTAGTCGCGGTCCTTGCCGGCCATGGTCAGCACGATGGTTTCCGCCAGGCAGCTGTAGGCGATGCCGGTCGGCAGGCTGGTGAGGTTCTGGCTGCCGAAGCGGTAGTCGCGCTCGGGCATATGGATCAGCCCGCCTTCCACCACGCTGACGTCGGGCCGTTCGCGCAGGGTGTGATGGCGGATGTCCGGCGGCTGCGCGCAATCGCAGATCACCGCGTTGGCCCGCAGCGCCGCCGGGTCGATGAACGCCGAGCCGTTGGAGGTCGCCGAGAGGATCGCTTCCAGTTCCGGCAGCCAATGGCCGAGGTCTGAGGCGATGGTCAGCGGGGCGGGGACACCGGCGGCCGCCGCCAGGCGCTCGACCTCCTCGAACAGCGCGAGCAGCCCCTCGGCGCTGTCGCCGTAGGCGAGCAGGCGCTCGCCGTCCTGCCGGTCCGGGATCAGCCGGGCAAGGGCCTTGCCGATGCCGTGGGGCTCGCCAGCCGTGCTCAGGGCCTGGCGGTAGATCTCCCCGGCCAGCAGGCCGAGTTCGCGCATCGCCGCCTTGTTCGCCGCGTTGCCCAGCAGCACCAGGCGCTCGCAGCTCTGCGCCAGCTTGAGACTGGCCAGGCGACCGACCGAGCCGTAGGCACCGATCACCCCAGTGACCCGCTTGGCCAACGGCTTGCCGCGGGCGAGGCAGGTACTGGCCAGGCCCTCGACGCCGACCATGGCGGTCAGGCTGTTGCCGGTGGTGGTGTGGAAGCGCTCGTTGAGCACGTCCATCCCGGCGCTCGAAATCACCGAGGTGTAGGCGCCGAGGCCGACGAAGTCGACGTCCAGCCCGGCCACCGTGTCCAGGTAGTTGCCCAGCAGCTTCTTGCGCTTGGCCAGGCTCAGGCGCATCAGGTCCTTGGGCTGCAGCAGGCTGCCCACCAGCCAGCCTTCCACATAATCGCCGTCGCTGTTGTGGATGCGGCGGGCGTGATAGGTGATGCCGGTGTCCAGGTCCGGCTTGGCCCATTCGGAGAACTGCGCCAGCCAGTCCTGCATGAAGGCGCTTTCCTCGGCGTTCAGCCCCAGCGGCGCGACCACGCTGTCGCCATTGACGCTCTCGTCGGTGGTCGGATGCAGCAAGAAGGCGAAGCGGCCCAGGCAGCGCCCGGTGGTCGGTGCGGCTGCCGGGCCCGGCGCCGCCTTGCGCGCGGCCAGCGGGCGTGGCGGAAAGCCATGGGCCTCGAGCACCAGGCGGTCCTGCTGGTCGTGGCGGATCAGTTCGGCGGCCGTGGTCAGGCCGTGGATCAGCACGTCGATGTCGTCGCGAGCGATGCTGAACGGCGGCTGGATGCGCAGCACATTGCTTTCGCTGAGGGTCGGCAGGCAATACACGCCATGGCGGCTCTTCAGGTAGCCGCAGACGATCGGCACCAGCGCGCCCACCGAGCTGGCCAGGGCCAGGGTGTACAGGCGCTCGCCGGGCCAGTCGCGGAATTTCAGGCCCTGCATCAGGCCGCGGCCGTCGATACCGACGAATACCTCGGGGTAGCGCTCCACCAGGGTATCCAGGGCATCGCGCAGGTAGGCGCCTTTCTCGGCGACTTCGCGTACCAGCCGGCGCTCGTCGGCCTCCAACTGGTCGAGCACGGCCAGTGCCACCGCGGCGGTGAAGCCGTTCACGCCGAAAGTCGAGCTGTGGAAACGGTCGAACTCGCGGCTCCAGCACTGCTCGCCATAGAGGCAGGCGCCGATCGGCACCAGACCGCCGCCGAGGGCCTTGGCCAGCAGCAGGATGTCCGGCTCCAGGCCGTCGGCCTCGCTGGCGAACAGCCGGCCGGTGCGGCCGAGGCCGGTCTGGATTTCGTCGACCACCAGCAGCGTGCCGTGCTGGCGGCACAGCGCCTGGGCTTCGCGCAGATAGCCGGGCGGCGGCGTGATCATGCCCGCCTCGCCCTGCACCGGCTCGACGAAGAACGCCGCCGCCTTGCGCTCGCGCAGCGCCTCGTGCAGCGCCGGCAGGTCGCCGTAAGGCACGTGCAGAAAGCCCTGGGTGCCGACCTGGAACGGCTCGCGGTAGACCGGCTTGCCGGTGACGCCGACGGCGCCCTGGGTCTTGCCGTGGAAGCCGCTCTGGGTGCCGATGATCAGCTCGCGGCCGGTGGCGGCACGCGCCAGCTTGATCGCCGCCTCGACGGTCTCCGCACCGCTGGTGGTGAGCGCGACCCGGCTCAACGCACCGGGCGCCAGCGCCACCAGGCGTTCGGCCAGGCGCTCGGTATGAGGGTTGAGCAGCGGTTGCACGAAGGACGGCTGGGCGCCGTCGAGGAACGTCTTGGCCGCGTCCAGGATCGGCGCCGGGTTGTAGCCGAACGGCACGGCGCCGAACTGGCCGACGAAGTCGATCAGGGTCTGGCCGCTGGCGGTGGTGAGCCGGGTGCCCTGGGCCTTGGCGACCGCCTCGTCGAGGCCGACGAAATCGAGCAGTTCCTGGCGGGTCTGGTTCAGTCGGGAGGTCTGCATGGCGTTCAACCCGCGGTAACCAGCGTATGCAGGTAGCGGCTGATCTTGTTGACCGTGTCGTGCTCGAAGGCCAGCTCCGGGTCGAGCGTCACGCCGAGGCGGTCTTCGAACTCGGCGGAGAGGCCGACGGCGATCACCGAGTCGATGCCCATTTCGTGGAACGGCCGCTCGGTATCCAGCCCGTGGGGCTCCTGGTCCAGCACCGACGCCACCACGCCGGACACCAGGGAAATCATCTCGTCGAAGCTCACGCATCCATCCCCTTCGTGCCCTGAAGACACGCCAAAATTGCTCTAAATTCCCTGAATTGGCCGACTAAACGACCAATTTTGGTGCGAAATGCGCTGAAAAAAGCAAAACTCGCTTCAGAACTAAAGATTGGGGCCGATGATCGGCTCGACCTGTCCGCAGGCGCAATACTCCATGTGGAGTAGCGGCGACGATGGGCCGGCAGGGCCACCGCGCTGCTGTGAGGGAGGTCTCACTCGGGCCGATGCGGTGCGATTCCGCTAGGCGCGGCGTGTCTGGCGGGTCGCTGCCACGGGGCAGCACGCCTGGGCTCGCAGCGGTCTGAAGGGCCAGTGAAGCGGTCCGGCCCAAGGAGCACCCATGCCGCTCGATCCGCCGCTGTGCGAGGCCTATCGCGAGTTGGCCCGCCACACCGAAGGCATCGATCTCGAGGCCTATCGCCAATGCGCCAGGGCCCGTTGCAACCGATCGTCGGCCTCGGCGATGCCGATGCCCGCCTGGGCTTCTTCGGGCGCGACCCGGTCGCGCCGAGGTTCGCCATGGCGAACCTTCATCGGTGCGGGTGGGCAGCTGCTGCGCAAGGCGCTCTACCGCCACCTGCATGGGCGGGAGATGCCGGATTTCCAGGGCGAGCGAGACCTGGGCAGGCAGTTCTTCTGGATCATCACCGTGCCCTACAAGCCGCTCGGTAACAAAGCCTGGTCGATGCGGGTGAAGCGGCGCTTCCACGGGCTGATATGCCGCCTGTTGATCGGGCCATGAGCTGATCACGCTCGGCCGCGAAGCGTTCCACTGGTTTGCCATCGATCAGCCGTAGCCTGATCGCGAGCAACTGGAAGCCTTCTGGCGCAGCGACGCGCGCTTCAGCGCTCGTTTCGACATCGAGCTGACGACCGAAGGCAGCGCCGGCCGCCGCTTCAGCCTCTACCCGCGGCCCCACCCGTCGCCGTGCAACCGAGTCTGGCGCGAGCGTTTTCCCGCAGTTGCTGGAGGCGCGCCTGGACCAACTGCGAATCATTCGCAAACGGCTACGCCTGAAAGAACAGAGCTCGGGCACAGCCGATCGTCTGATTCACGCTTTTTATATGAAGCAATAAAAGTTACGAATCCGTCGATTGGGGCGGACGAGGCCTCGCGGGTGCAACCCGCCAGCGCAGACTCAGCCGGTAGGTTGCGGTTGAGGAACGCAGCGACGAAGCCCAATGGCACGAAATCCCCGGGGCTTGTCTCGCCTCAGCCTGTAGGGGCGAATTCATTCGCCAACCAGGCTAGAGCAGCCCGCCAGCGCCTACTCAGAGCAAGCCCAGCACCCCGATGCACAGCAGGCCGGCGATCACCGGCACCGCGACGGTGATGACGAAAATGTCCTTGTAGGCCTGGCGGTGGGTAAGGCCCATGATCATCAGCGTGGCGATCACCGCGCCGCAGTGCGGCAGCGAGTCCAGGCCGCCAGCGGCGATGTTGGCGATGCGGTGCAGCACCTCCGGCTCGATGCCCATCTCCAGATACTTCGGCGCCAGGGTCTGCATGAAGATCTGCAGGCCGCCGGAGGCCGAGCCGACGATGGCCGAGACTACGCTGACCGCCGCAAACAGCGAGAGCAACGGCGGCAGGTCGATGCCCAGCACCCACTGGGCGAAGTGGCCGAAGCCGGGGGTTTGCGTCACCACCCCGCCGAAGCCGATCACTGCAGCGGTGTTCAGCAGCGGCATGATCGAGTCGTCCGCGCCCTGGCCGAGCAGTGCGAGGGTGCCGCGCCGCAGACCGGGAAACAGCAGGATCGCCACCAGCGAGGCGATCACCAGCGCCAGGCTCGGCCACAGCACCGGCTGCGCCAGGCTGAAGCCCACCAGGCCGCCGACCAGGCCCTCGCCGACGCTCACCGCGCCGCTGATCAGCAACAGCCGTGGCAGCAGGATGATGCCCAGCACCACCGCCAGCGGCACCAGGGCCACGCCCCAGTGCGGCCCGCTGCCGGGGGCGCCGGCCAGTTGCACCATGCGTTGGTCCTGCGCGTCGCTCGTATAGCCCTCGCCGCGCTCGCGGGCCAGGCGCCATTCGCGCTGCAGGTAGGCCATGCCCAGGACAACCATCAGGACACTGGCCAACAGACCGATCCAGGCGCCGGCGAACAGATCGGTGCCCAGCGCGGTGGCGGCGATGACGTTGTGGATCGACGGCGTGCCGGGCAGCGCGGTCATGGTGAAGGTACCGGCGCCGAGGCTGGTGGCGCCGCAGAACAGGCGCTTGGGCAGGTTCGCCTCGCGCATCAGCGTCACTCCCAGCGGGTACATGGTGAAGATCACCACGAACACCACCACGCCGCCGTAGGTGAGCACCGCGCACACCAGCATCGACACCCAGAGCACCCGCCGCGTGCCGAGCCCGCGGGTGATCGCCTGGGCGATGCTGCCGGCGGCCTGGCTGGCGGCCATCAACTTGCCGAAGATCGCCCCGCAGAGGAACAGCACGAAGAACTTTCCGGCGAAGGTAAAGGCCCCCAGCGGGCCGAAGGGAAAGAATTCCAGCAGCGCCTTGGGCGCCGCCAGGCCATTGCTGACCGCCACCACCAGGGCGCAGAACAGCGCGGCAATGAAGATGTTGACCCCACGCAAGGCCATGAAGATGAGCAGCGCCAAGCCGCCCAACAGCCCGATATTCCCCACCATCTGTGCCTTCCTCTCTTGTTGTTTTCGCCAGTTGGCGTGCAGGCAACTGTAGGCGTTCGAGGCCGGAGGTGGGAAAGTCGGAACGGATATATTCTCGCTGTGCATGGCGCCCGATAAGTCAACGGCGCCACCCGTTGGGTCTAGCAGGTAGGTTGCGGTTGAGGAGCACAGCGACGAAGCCCAACGCAAGCGGCCATCTGGCCCGCGCCGCAGGGCAACGCCAGGCCGATGCCTAGGGCGTCCACCAGAAGCGCACGATATGGAAGAAGATCGGCGCGGCGAAGCACACCGAATCCAGACGGTCGAGCATGCCGCCGTGGCCTTCGATCAGATAGCCCCAGTCCTTCACCCCGCGGTCGCGCTTGATCGCCGACATCACCAGCCCGCCGAAGAAGCCGAGCAGGTTGATGCACAGGGCGATCAGCGCCGATTGCCAGAGGTTGAACGGGGTGATCCACCAGAGCATGGCGCCGACGCCGGTGGCCAGCGCCACGCCGCCGACGAAGCCTTCCACGGTCTTCGATGGCGACAGGTTCGGCGCGATCTTGCGTTTGCCGAACAGCTTGCCGCAGATGTACTGCAACACATCGGAGGACTGCACGACGATCACCAGGTAGGCGATCAGCAGCAGGTTGCGGTCCTCGTAGCCGGGCACGTCCAGGGTCAGCAGCGCCGGCACGAAGGAGATGCAGAACACCGCGATCATCAGCCCCCACTGCACCTTCGAGGCGCGCTCGAGGAAGCGCGTGGTATCGCCGCCGAGAGAGGCGAGGATCGGCAACAGCAGGAACAGGTACACCGGAATGAAGATGGAGAACATGCCGTACCAGTCGATGGCGATCAGCAGGTACTGCATCGGCAGCGCGAAGTAGAAGGCGGCGACCAGCGCCGGGTAATCGCTGCGCCGCGTTGGTGTCAGGGTCATGAACTCGCGCAGGGCGGAGAACGAGACCCAGTAGAACAGCAGGATCACCCCCAGCTTGCCGAACAGGAAGGCGGTGCCGATCACCGCCACCATCACCCACCAGGCGTTGATCCGTGCATTGAGGTTGTCGATCACCACGTTCGGCGCGTCGCCGGCGCGTCGCTTGAGTATCCAGCCGGTCAGCGAGGCCAGTGCCAGTACCGCTCCGATCCCGAGAAACAGCAGCAGTGTGTTGTTATCCATTTCAGTTGGCCTCCTCGGCCAGCGCCAGCAGCGCCTCGCGGGCGCGGTTCAGGAAATCGTCCTTGGTTTCCTCCTCGGCGAGCAGCAGGGGCGCGCCGAAGCTCAGGGTGCACAACAGCGGCAGCGGCAGCATGCGGCCCTTGGGCATCACCCGGTTGAGGTTGGCGATCCACACCGGCACCAGCTCGACCTGCGGGCGATCCTTGGCCAGGTGGAACAGTCCGCTCTTGAACGGCAGCAGGCCGTCTTCCAGGTTGCGCGTGCCTTCGGGAAAGAGGATCAGCGAGTCTCCCTCGTCCAGCGCATCGAGCATTGGCTGCAGCGGGTTGCTGTGGGCATCGCGGCGTTCGCGGTCGATCAGCACGCCGTTGAACACGCGATTGATGACATAGCGGCGCAAGGCACCCCTCTGCCAGTAGTCGGCGCCGGCCACCGGACGGGTACGGGCGCGCAGCTCTGGCGGCAGCGAGGCCCAGAGCAACACGAAGTCGCCATGGCTGCTGTGGTTGGCGTAGTAGATGCGCTGTACCGGCTGCGGCTCGCAGCCCAGCCAGAGGCTGCGCGCACCGGTGACGGCGCGGGCGGCGGCGGTGATGGTGAAAGCGGTCAGTGCTTCGAGCATGGGTAAGTTCCTACTCGGTAAGGGCAATGAGCGGCAGGCCGGCCAGGGCCAGCAGCAGTTGCAGGGCGCAGAGCGTGGCCTGGACGCGCAAAAGGCGCAGCGCACCCTGGCTGCGCTCGGCCCAGGGCCGGCCGGCATGGGTCGCGGGCAGCAGGCGGAGGTCGATCAGCGCGCGGTCCAGGGCCTCGGTGTTGTGCGGCTGCTCACCGGCGGCGTCGGCCATGTCGGCGAACAGCTCGGCGTCGAACGCCACCCGCAAGGCCCAGTACTTCTGCGCCAGTCCCAGCAGGATCAGCGTGCCGACCAAGGCGAACAACAGTGCATGCGTGGCGTTGAACAGGATGCCGATCAGCCCGAGCAACAGGGCGATCAGGGTGAGGCTGGCGGACAGCCGGTCCAGCTCCGCACCGCGTCGCAGCAGCGCGGCGGTGACCTTCAGGTTCCAGTCAGGCATGGGCCACCTCCGGTGCCGCGCTGGCGACCTCGCCGCCTAGCAGCGCATGCAGCGCCTGCCGATGGGCCTCGCCAAGCACGGCCTGCGGCCGCACCGCGCGAACCCGGGCCACGGCATCCTCCACCGTTGTCGCCCTACCGCTATGCAGCAGCCAGGCCGCCACCGCCGTGGCACTGCGGGAATAGCCCAGGGCGCAGCAGACCAGCACCTGGCCGGCCTCGCGCGCCTGCTCGATGGCTTCGGCGGCGGCACGGCAGGTATCGGCGTCGGGGGCCGTCAGGTCCAGCACCGGTAGCGTGCGATAGACCCGTCCCTGCGGCACCACCGGCAGTTCGGCGCAAAGATCCACCAGCGCCTGGAAGGGGGCCAGTTGCGCGGCGCCGGGCAGTCGCCCCAGCCAGACGCCATCGGCGACTTCCACCGGCGCCGGCTGCCGCCTGGTCCACAGTCGGGAATTGAGCCAGGCACCGGCCAGGTAGGGCGCCAGTAGCCAGCGCGCCGCCGGGCTCAGGCTGCCGTCGCCACGCTTCTGGAAGCCCGCTGCGCCGATCAGCCCGTAGTTCAGCGCTACCAGCAGCAGCGCGACTGCCGGCCACAGCAGCCAGAGCCAGCCACCGCCAAGGGCAAAGGCTGGTACTGCGCACAATGCCGCGCCCAGGCCATAGCTCAGCGCCAGCCGCCGGCGTTGTGCCGAGCGGGCCGGGTGCAGTGCCCGCAGCGGGCTGGTGCCTTCCGTCGGCCACAGCCAGACGCACAGCCAGCCGGCCAGGGCGCCGGTCGGCACGTCGATGAAGTGGTGCTGCCAGGTGGTCAGCACCGACAGCCCGATCAGCGCGAACCAGCCGTGCATCAGCCAGCGCCAGAGCCCGTGCAGGTGCCGCGCGTAGATGACCCAGAGGATCACCAGCAGGGCGATATGCAGCGAGGGCGCCTGGTTGAATGGCTTGTCGAAGGCACCAAGGATCTCGAACAGCGTGCCGAACAGGCCATCCATTTCCGGGCGCGGAAACGTGAAGCGCAGCGGGAACAGCAGGAAGCAGCTCACGGCGATTACCTGCGCGCTGAATAGCCGCTTGGCGTGGCTATCCAGTTCGTGGCGGGTGGCGCAGAGCAGCAGCGACAGGCCGTAGAGCAGGTCGATCGACCAGTAGGGCACGATGGTCCAGGCCCAGAACGGCATCTGCGCCTCCCAGGCGAAGACGAAGGTGCCGACGTCGTCGCGCTGGGCGGTGACCCAGGTCGCCAGCCCGTAGCTGGCGAAAAAGAACGGGCCGAGAAACAGCAGCCAGAGCAGGGCGCGTTTCCACAGCCCCGGTTCGCGTGCGGTGGCGTCCATGGCTCAGCCCTGCCGCTGCGCCAGGGACACGCTGAATATGCCCCACTCGTCGATGCGCTGGGTCAGCTTGCGGAAGCCAGCGGCTTCCACCAGTTGGTCCATCTCCGCCTGGGTCCGCCGGCGCATGACCCACGCCTGCCCATCGCGATGGCTGGTCAGGGCGCGGGCGATCAGCTCCAATTGCGGGTGCCAGGGCTGGCCGGTGTAGACCAGGTAGCCGCCGGGTTCGACCGCCTCGGCCAGCCCGGCCAGTGAGCCGCCGACCATCTGGTTATCGCCGAACAGCTCGTAGAGGCCTGACACCACCGCCAGGCTCGGCTTGGGATCGAGCGACGCCAGATCGGCCCGGTCGAAGGCGTCGCCCTTGACGAAGCGCGCGATCTCGCCGAGGCCCTTCTGCTCGATCAGCTTCTGGCCGTCGCGCACGTTGATGTCGCTGTAGTCGCGCAGCAGGATCGACTCCGGCAACTGCTCCATGTCTTGCAGCGCCTCGAGAATGTAGCGTCCATGGCCGGCGGCAATATCGACGATGCGCACGGGCGCGCCAGCCTCGCGCAGGCGCTGCATGGCCAGGCGCAGCAGCTCCTCCACGTGGATTTTCCGCTGGCGAATGCCGCGCCAGCCGATGGAATTCAGGTAGTTCTTGTCGATCAGCCGGCCCAGGGCGTTCTCGCCGCTGGGCTGGTTACGGTAGACGTAGTCCAGCGTGCTGCCGGAGTCGAAGCCGGTGTCGAAGCCCAGCTTCACGCCATCGGAAAACAGGCTGCCGACCTTCAATCCGGCGCGGGTGAGGCTCCAGTACAGCGCGCGCGGCGACTTCGCCGGCAGCGGTGCGGCCAGGCTTTCGGCCTCTGCACAGGTGGTGCCCAGGCGGTCGGCATCCAGCAGCGACGGGCGGCTCGTCGGCTGCTGGTAGTTCTGCAGGATGAAGCGCCGGGCGCGGGCGACGGCATGAGCGCGGTCGCGCTCACCGAGGGTGTCGTGGAAGAAGCCGGGCAGGATGTGCTTCTCCTTGCGCACGCTGCCCAGGCGCTCGAAGAACTGCTCCTGGGGTTTGCGCTCGACCACGAAGTCGGCGCCGGAAATCAGCAACTGGGTGGGAATCTGGATCGCCGCGGCATCAGCCACTACCCGCTCCGCTGCCTCGTAGAGCCCCAGCAGCATGTTTACCGAGATCGCCTTGGCGATCAGCGGGTCGCTGTCGTAGCTGGCGATGCGCTCGGGGTCATGGGTGAGAAAGCGCGCCTTCACATAGCTGTCGACGAAGAAATTGCCGCGCCAGGCGCGCATCGCCTTCAGCCCCGGACGGGCGAAGGGCACGTAGAGCTTGACCTTGAAGGCTGGCGAGGCGAGCACCAGCGAGCGGATCTTCGGCGCGTAGTCATGGGTCCAGGTGGCCACCAGCACCGCGCCGACGCTCTGCGCCAGCACTGTCACGTCCTCCTCGGGAATGCTGTGCTCGCTGGCGATATGGTCGATGAAGGTCTGCACGTCGCGCACGCTGGTGGCGAAGCTTGGGCTGTCGCCGCGCGCGCCGGGGGATTCGCCATGGCCGCGGGCGTCCCAGGCGAAGAAATCGAAGTCCGGCAGGTTCAGCTCATCGACCAGATGGGCCAGGCGCGCCGAATGCTCATGGCCGCGGTGGAACAGCACCACCGCCCGGCGCGGGCCGGCGCTCTCGTCCGCCGCCGGCCAGTGGCGGTAGAACAGCTCGACGCCGTCGTGGGTGGTGAAGGTCTGGGTTTGGCAGTTACGCATGGGAAGTTCCTTTTCCTTTTCAGGGATTTCAGTGCGCCGTCTCGGCCAATCCGAGACGCACGCGGTTGTAGATCGTGTACAGCAGCAGCGCGGCGATCAGCATCAACGCATAATCGATCCAGCCCAGGGGCAGCAGCCCGCTGGCGACACCGGCGGCCAGCACACCGAAGCAGAACGCCCGGTCGCTCTTGCCCATCGGCCCGTCGTAGCGGCGCGAGGCACCGACCATCGGCCCGAGCACGCCGGCGTATTCGCTGATCAACGCCAACAGGGTGACGACCACCACCCATAGTGGCGACACGCCAGATAGTAAAGCGAACGGCAGCAGCAAAGCGCTGTCGGCGATCACATCGCAGAGCTCGTTCAGATAGGCACCGAGCTTCGACTGCTGGCCGAACTCCCGCGCCAGCATGCCGTCGATGGCATTCAACGCCATGCGCAGGAACATCCACAGCGGGATCAACGCGAACAACCAGGCATGCTCGACGAACCCCGCCACCAGTGCGGCCACCAGCAGGGAAACCGCGCAGGCGGCGAGGGTAACCTGGTTGGCCGTCACGCCCTGGGCATGCAGGCGCGTGACCAGGGGGCGCAACAGCGCCTGGAAGCGGGGTTTGAGCTGATAGATGGAGGGCATAGGCAGAGTTCCGTTCTGTTGAGGAATTAGCGTAAAGACGCAAATGCGCGGCTGCGGTCACCCGGCCAATGTCGATTCAGTCACGTTTGCGCGGAGCTTCGGCGAGACAGGCCTCGAAAGCGAGCGCATGGGTACGGTCGAACTGCAGCGGTTCTGGCGTTTCGAGATCGGCGGAGATATTCATCAATTGCCGAGCCGCTACGTCATATCTGACCCAACCGATCACACCCGAGCCATCGGTAGCGAAAAACAGCTGGGCCATGATGCGGCCATCGGTGTCGTTGTCGATCAGCAAGTTGGCTTGGCCCTTATCCACATAGCGGAAGGGAAAGTCACTGCTGCGCACCAGTTCGGTGAGGTGGCCGTAGCAGCCTTCCTGCGCGAAAGCTTGTGGAATAAGAGCGAGCGTGGCGATGGCGGCGAAAAGCACCGGGAGAGGACTATTCATCGGCAACCTTCACAAGCCGCAACGCGCCGTTCTGCCATTCGAAATAACGGATGCGATTGCGGCGCGGCAGCACTTCACCGCCTGGGCCGGTTTCCGGATCGGCGGCTATGCCGCTGATGATCAGCAAGCGACTGTTCGCCTGGTGGCCGGCGTCGAAGTAGCTGCCATCGGCACTGTCCATTTCGTAGGCATTGGGCAGCGAGGCGGCGACCCGACCGGTTTCGGCGTCCAGCACTTCCCCGCAAACCGCACCGCCACCGCAGCCAGCGGTGAACAGAACGTAATGCCCGGCAAAGTTCACCGGCCTTTCCAGGGCTTGCTTGCGGGCAGCGCTCCACAGGGAGTCGTCGTCCGCATCCGCTGCCAGGGCTGCATGCGCGCCCCGGAATAGTCTGTCGACTGCATACTCGTCGAAGCGAGGACCGTCAGCGAAGCAGGCCAGGGGAACAGCCAAGTGACAAAGGAGCAGACTGCGTAGCCATCGATTCATCGGGAACACCGGGAGAGGGGGTGTGAGCAATACTTGTTCAGAGGGAGAAGTCGATGATTTCCGTCAGCTTCCAGCACTCATGCTTTTCGAAGACATAAACGACCTGATAGTCCGTATCCCGCTTGCTCAAAAGCACGGTGGCTCTTCGCGAGTCGCTGTCGACGAGATGCACCGCCAGATCATTCGATTGCCTATCCGCGGCGTTGGGAATGAGCGGATAGGTCAGTTGCCGGGACGACAGCACGGTGGTGACCGGTCTTGGCTCCGGGTCGGCATCGATCATGACGCTCTTGCGGACGGTTTCCTGAACGAGCAAGCGTTGCAGAGCGACATCCTCGTAAAACGCTTCCAGAGTTGATTCCAGATTCAGATTGCGACAGCCATTCTCGGGCACAACCGGGAATGCGTCTGCGTATCGAGCAGTGTTTTGCTCACTACGCTGTGCTCCTCGGGCATCGAGAATGCCGGGCGGGATCAGCTGGACTCCTACCAGTGCGAGAAGAACTGCCGTTTTGGGTACCTTGCGCATGCATCCATTCATAAATTGCCCATCTACGACCGGGAAACGTCAGATTCCACAGTCTTCACCGTAAAGATCGCGCTTCTCGGAGCGCCCTTGGCCTTCTATTTCGACCGATACTTGGCGGTCATGCGACTCCTGATATTCGCTGAATTTGGTGCGCTGCAATATCGTCATGCGCACAACCAGGCTCTCATCAGGCAGGGTATAGACCATGCTGTCCCCGTCTTCGCTCTTCAACGTCAATTGCCGAATCTGGTTTTGCTGCTTCAGATAGAGAAACTGCTCATCAATCTCAACCATGAGAGTTTCCTGCGACGTCGTGCTGGTCGTGTAGCCACATGTCCAGACGCCAACGGCATCGGGCTGCAGCATGGCAAGCTCGGCCCGCGCCTCCGAGTAGGTAATGCCTTGCCAATCGAAGGCTTCTGCGCGGGCCTCCATCATCGCACTGGCGGCAATGGCCACTAGCGCCAAAGTTCGAACTGGCCGAGAAAACCAATTGTTGCACTTGAGATTAATCAAGCCGTTGTCCTTCCGTTGGGCTGTTTGAGTCAACTAAGCTTCTCCAGGCCAAAAAATAAATTTGTCCAAATTTTCCCCGCTTCATGCGTCGAATTGTCTACTTACTTTGGGTGCAGATATCGACATTTTTGGTTCCGCCAATTTCAGAGAAGTATTCTTCGAGGTCCCCTAGGCTAAAGCCTTCTACTTTGCGCAAGTCAATTATGTGCTGCTCCCCATCCCAAAGCCAATCGTCCCCGTCAGATGACCAACTGCCGCCACAGAATGAGCCGGTCTCTTGTCTGACGACGCATCCGGTGTGCATGTCGATGAAGGAGCAATAGTAGTTTGCGTATTCTTCCTCTTGGCCTGCACCTATATCTATTGTGCCGTGTAATAGCCTGTTTACTCTGAAGTAAGCTCCATTGTGTGAGAAGTCGGGCTCTTGGCCGGATTCGAAATAAGAGCTTTGTCCAAGGAATAGTTGTTCTTTGTATAAGCTATTTTTATAGGAGATATCCTTCCAGGTTCCCCCTTTTTGGGGAGACTCGTAGACAATGCTTCCATATTTTCCGTCCAGTTCGATAGTATCAGCGGGCGGCGTGGTGGCTTTGCATCCAAAGGTTGCTAGTAAGGCAGCAAAAAATATGGAGGGTTTCTTGTTCGTTATCATTGGTCCTTTGCGCTGATTTTTTTGAAGACCCCATCCTTTATCAAGTAGCGCGTCGTCTGGCACGGACTTTCTCTATACGGCGATAGTTTTCCAATGATGTCCCCGTTTTCTGAATAGCGGAAAAGCTCGATCGTTTTATCGCAGATTTCAATCATGTTCTCGTTAAGGATGGATGAGCGCTTCTTTGCGTATCCCTCATAGGTTAGAAAGTGTGCTGCATTGAGAGTGTCGATAGATTGCCCTTGTTTTTTTGTTGATAGAGTTATGGCTAAGCCGGATAGTTCTTCACCTGTCTCATCAATGAAGGATTCCTCATGGATACTTGTGAGCCAATCGAAGCGCGCCGTGCTGCCAGTCTCTAATGGTATGTGGTGGTTGTTCATTAAATGCCCATGGTTTGATTTCTTCTCAAGCTCCAACAGGGCACTGTGCGGGGTGAAAAAATCGCCAGTTACATCTACATAATTCTCGACATCTATCTCTTTAAGACTTGCAGGAAGAGGTTGGGCGATAGCTAGAGGTGTGATGCATCCAGTGCATAGGGCGAAGTACAGAGCAAATATGAAGTGATTCATGGCTAGTTTATTGCTATGTAAGTTGGGGGCACCATTGGATGTGCACATGGTGGTGATCGCTATAATGCTGCGCATGCGATAGAATCTTCTTCTTTTCGGCTAACTCATACTGCCAGGAAAGCATGCTTTTCTAGCCGAATTTATGCAGAGCATTTTTGAATTTATTCTGCCGCTCTTCTACCAGTCGCCCTTGGGACTACCGGTGACCTCGAGCTTTGTGTCGCGCGGTATCGTGCGCAGAATATTTTTTACTTGAAGAAGTTTTATTATTGCTGGAGGTTTTAAGGTGCTCGCGTAAATTTAGGCCAAGTACTGTATTTGTCATATCGCCTTCTTTACCAAATATTGCCGCCAGAGTGCAGAGGCTCGAGAGATGGCTCCAGTTATAATTTAAGCAATCAATCAGCACTCTAGCCGATTGTTTAGTCTCTCTGGTATCCTCGCTTGCTTGCCACGCTGTGTCATTTCCTTTTCATATTCTTTGTATAAAGGGCAGGCGGATTCCTTCATGCCTATTTTCCAATAACTGTCTGCCAAATTTAAAGCTGCAACTACTCGCTGTGGGTAGGTATCTCTGATTTTGCGAAGCAAAATAATTGCCAGAACATCATTGCCTGTTTTTTGTAGATAAAAGGCGTAATTATTAAGCGCCTCAACGTTGTGGTTAGAAAGAATAGTGCTCAATTCATAAATAAAGTCGGCAGGTATTGGCTTTCTATTTGCTGCACTTGGCGGTGTGTCTGTATAGAATAGAAGACTATTTGTACCTCTGGGTAGATACTCTCTCAGCCGACGAAGGTCATCTTCGATGGATTTCTTGGCTTTGTCTGGATTCAAGGCTGTATAATTAATTGGTTGGCCATCAAAGTCAGAAAAAAATAGGCAACAATCAAATCGTTTTACTTCGAAATTCTGTGGGAAACGATCCCTGTCCGGAATATGTTCATTGTTTAGGGTGTATTGCTCTTCTCTATAGGGCTCTTCCCAGGCGGCCTCTTTAATGAGTGCGAAATTTTCTACCTGCTTATCCCAGCGGAAGGTATAGGTCTGTTGAAGTTTATCGCGTGGACTATCGTAGTTTAAGGGGATAGTTATTTCTCCAGGGAGATAGCCGGGATATATGCCTCCGGAGCCTGTATAAAATACGCCTGTTATCTCCCCGATACCTCCTAAGAGGATGGTTACTTTATTTGCTCCATCGAAATTGTCTACTGGGGTTATAGTGTAGCTGTCACATTTATTGTCTTGGTTAAAGTCATGAGCACAGTTCTCAGCCAGCGAATAGCTTGCGCCTACTGAGAGGCACGCGATAATGATTATTCTAAGCATTACATGTTCCTTAAGGCTCAAGGCGTTGCTCAGCGTGCTCTTTTACTTGTAATGCTTTTCTACTGGCTGAAACTAAATCTGCACCCATTCTCTTACTGTTAAAGCAGCAGTATCTGTGACATCTGTTGATACTGCCCATTGTGTGCCGCACTGGAACTAATGCAGAACAACTTCGGCCATAGGACGCTGCTCTATCCCTCGGTATGCTTCAAGTGGGAAGGTTGAGTACCTTCCCGGAGAGCAGTAGCCTTCGAATATCACCTTGTTATTTTTCATGACATAGAGGCTGCGAGGCATAACAGAAGATGCTACGTAGGTGTATTCCCCTTTTGTGAACCTCATGTGTAGCCCTCTAATGCTGCCCTCACTCACATCTGAGAGGAAGAATATTCCCTGCGGAGGAACTTTGTCTTCGGGAAATATCAATTCGGAGTTTTCAGGCGTGCCATATCGGTATTGGACGTAACCCTCTTTGGGAGAGCGGTTCTCGGAGGAGCAAATGGAGACAATAGTGTCCCTTTCTTCTAGGTGGCAACTAAAATAGACATCTTCGTGTTCCATGCAAAGAGTCTTTTCGTCTGCACCCCTATCGCCTGGAATTTCTGCACAATGGATTGATGGCGAAGTGATCGCCACTAATGATAGCCAAAGCAATAGCGTAGTTTGCCCGGCACTATCTTTACCCTTTAGATGTTTGGGTTTTGCTAAAATAGCCATTTTTTATTGTGTATATTTCTTCTGCGCATTCTGACTTGATAGGGGGATCGAAATATTCCACTCGGTCCTCTAGTTCAATGTATTCATAGAGTTTGACTGTTCTATCGCATAGCTTAAATGAGTTTGCGCCGAGCTTGGAGGTTATTCTTTCTGTTGCGTAGTCCTCATAAGATAGAAAGTGAGCCAGATCTATTTTGTCAATAAGCTTCCCGGCTTTGCTATAGGTGCTAACTGTTATAACTAGCCCATTGAGGTCATCACCAAGTAAAACAGGGTTAAGGTGAAGCCGTGATACCCATCGTACGTCTGCGCATCTACCTCTGGCTAACACGAGGCCGCCCTTTTTTTCTTTTGGAAATGTTTCTGCTAATTTGTCAAGAGCAAGCTCTGGCGTAAGGTCTGCATCGTAGATGTTGATCAGTTGAGTTATGGATAAAAACTCCCTGCTCCCCCAGTTACGGTCTTCGAAAATTTTTGATGCCAGCTCGCATGCATATATTTTTGAGCAAAACAGCATGGCAATAAAAATAAGTAATGATCTCATGATTCATTCTACCACTGTAACGGATGGGGAGTAGTTATGAAGATGGAGATGATGATGATGATTTGACAAGTGTCGCGCATGGTTTAGTATTCTTATCTCTCCATTTAGTGTGTACTTGTATGAGAAAAGAAGCTTCCAGCCATATTTATATAATGCGTCGTTGAATTTATTCTGTCTGACCTCATCTAAAAGAGCAGGCTGAGTATTTATGTGTAGGCTTGATTGCTGCTGAGTGCTTCCGTCTGCTCGTAGATACTTGAAGTCGCCATTGACTCCGTTTATATGTGAAACGCTTGGTGCGGAAGTGCCGTCTGCATGACTAAAACCGTTGCAAGAAAAATCATCATAACCAACCTCCAGCATTGCCCCAAGCAAGCTCGCAAGAGCCAAGTCATTTATGTATGGCCTAGAGGAGTCATTTTTTAAATTAAAACCTATCTCTCCGTCTCTATAGCTCTTTAAAGTTCTAATGTCGATGAGTCTAACGGTCCCGGCTTCAGGAGAGGCTGGTGAAATTATTTTTGCTGTCTCGATATATTCCAAGTCTCCAAGCTCATGAGTTTTTCCGTTTTTGTCTACGTATGCGTATTTGATTTTTCGCTCTTTTGAAGGAGTCTTTGGAATGACCTTTTCGATGAGTCCTGCGGCAAAGTTTATTCTGTAAGTGAGAAACGCTGCGGTCTGCACCTTAAAGTTTCCAATGAGCACCGCTGGCTGAAAATGCCAAGCTATTCCATCGCTCCGTATCCCGTGCTTTTCCTTCAGGATATCCCACCAAATCAAATTTTTTATCCGTTCTTTCTCCTTTTTCCACTCTGCCAAATCATCCGCCATATGCGCATCGAGATCATTCCATTTGGCGTCGTTGGGAAACCACTCGCTCTCATACTGAGTAATCAACAACGAAAGTTGTTGCGCCAGCCAGGGTCTTCCTAAGGCTTCTTTGATCTCTCTTTTACTCAAGAGGCCGTCGCGCGTGCCAGCGCTGTCCGGCTGGTCGATGATTTCGTAGAGCTTCTGCAATATCGGGCCGCGTTCGGCGACGTCGACACGGCCTTGCAGTTGGGTGGTTTCTGCCGGAGTGGCTTGGCCTTCCGCTTGCAGGCTGCGGGCGTGCAGGTCGGCCGGGGCGGCGGTTTCCTGGAGGGTGCTGAAGCCGGGCCATTCCCAGGGGGAGTGGCGGGTGACGATCAGGTCTTTTTCCGGGACCCAGCCGGACGCGTCGTTGCCCGCCTCGTCGCCAACGGTGACATGCCACCAGCGTACGTTGTCGCCGGCGATGGCCTTGCGTTCATGGGGCAGGCCGTCCCAAGAGCCGGCAGGCAGGATGCGGTCGTAGCCCGATTTGGCGCCGTCGCTCGAGGTTTGCAGGGGGAATTGCTTCCAGGCGCTCAAGGCTCCGGCGGTGCTGCTGCGCCCTCCTTGTGCGTTGAGTTGGGAGCGCTCGATCCACATCGGCTCGCCTATCGCTGCGCCGATCTTCCGCCAGGTGTGGGTGGCGGGAATGTTCGCTCCCGTGTAGTCGTGGGGATCGCCCCCTTCAACGGTATTGCAGTAGACCTTGAGGAAGTCGACCGTGCCTGGCATGTCGCTGGCTTCGATGCCCATGCGGGCAGCCAATGTGGTCTTCTGTGCCGCGCTTAGCTGGTAGGTCAACTTGCCGCTATCGAAGCTGCTCAGCTCCGTCGTCTTGTCGGCATTGCAGGTGACGTACTTCCGCACCTTGGCCCAGCGGCCTTCCTTGGGCGAGTCGGCACAGAGGCGCACATCTCCATTCGCCTCGATCTGGGTGTCGGCAGCGGTCGGTTGGATGATCGCCGAGCCCTTGTGCACCTTGATCAGGGTCTTTTGCGCTTCGGGCAGGGCGGCTGCCCTTGCCTGGCTCTTGGTGATGAAGGCCGGGACGTCGTCGCAACTGAAGACCTCCAGGTGCAGACGGGGTTTCGGCGCGGACTGGTTGTAATCCTGGTAGACGCCCAGGTGGCCGATCAGCTCGCCGGCCTTGATCTTGTGAGGCGTGGCAAGAACATGCACTGCGTCTCGCCCTCGGGCGTCGGGCTCCTGTTGTCGATCGAGGGAGTCCTTCCAGACATAGCCGGGGAGTTTTCCTTCGGCGTCTGCGGCCAGCACCGGTATGGAACTGCCGCTGACGATGGACACCAGCTTCAGGTAATTGCCGCTGGCTTCCGCTTCGTTGACCGTGATCTCGGTTCCTCTGGGCAGCACGGCAAGAACGTCACTGCCCGCCCCCCCTTTGCGCACATGGAGGCCGAACCGCGCGGCCCCGGCGGGTTCGTCATTGGATTTGTGCTCGGCAACCAGATAGCGTTTTCCGCCCAGCGACTTCGACTCGGCGACATAGACCCAGCCGGTATTTTCAGCGAGGCCCTCGACTGCAGGAGTGGCCCTGACCAGCTTGTACCAGCCGCTCTCTGCATTACCGGTGACCTCGAACTCCGTGCCGCGCGGCAGCGTGGCCAGAATGTTTTCGTACTTCGGGCGATTTACATTGCCTTCCGGCACGACGTGGTGCTCGCGCACATTCAGGCCAAGTACTTTGTCTGTCGTGTCGCTCTTCACTTTACAGGTGCCGCCGCCCCAATGTGCTGGGCGCTTGAGCGCGGGCTGGGCTTGGTAGCCGGCCCAGTCGAGCAGATGCATATACAGGCTGTAGAAGGTCAGCGCTTCGGTTGCTGCCGGTGTCTCGGCTGCCGCGGTCGAGGTGGCGGCAGGCTGTGTCGAGGTTGCAGTCGCGGGTGCGGGAGCGCTTTCTGTCGTTGCAGTTGCAGTTGCAGTTGCAGTTGCAGCTGCCGGTGCGGCTCCGGATGCTGGAGCTGCTGGAGCCGGCGCTGGCGGTAGTTCCAGGCGATGCTTCACCAGCACGAAACCCGTCGAGTACTTGGCCCCGGCCGGCTCGGGGCCGGCGCCGGGTTGGTTGGAGCCATAGAGGGTTTCCGGATACTTTTCATCGATGCGATAGGCGATCACTTCGCCATCGGCGATGCAGCGCACCTCGCTCTGATCCAGCAAGGCGCCGGTCTTTTCGTCGAAGTGCACGCCGCCATGCCAGAGGCCGTTGGCTCCCAGCGGGTAGTAGCCGTTCTCGGCCTTGGCCTGGGCATCGAAGTACAGCTGCGGGTCGGTGACTTCCTTGCTGTTTTCGCCAGCCGTCTTGAATGGATAGCTCCAGTTCTGGACTTTGTTGGTGTCGCTCATGGTGGGTCGAATCCTTGAAGTATGGCGTCCTGGCTTGGTCGATTAGCCGGAGAAACTGAGCATGCGCTTGAGTTTGCGCTGTACGGGTAGTGGGTCGTTCGGCACCGCCTGTTCCAGCACCTCCCCGGCCTTGTCCTTGTCCGCCATGCCCGGCAGCAGCGGGCCGAGGATCTTGATGCCCGAGCCCTTGCCCGGTGAGCCGCCGGCGTTGAGTTTGGCCAGCGGGCCGTTGATGGTGATACCGCCGGGGTCGAGCTTGATAAAGCTGCCGCCGGCTTTGACGGTGAGTTCGATGCCGGCTTCGATGACCATCTTCTGCCCGGCCTTGAGGTGGATCTCGCGGCCGGCCTTGGTCAGTTGCGCGGTGCCGAGCTTGATGTGCTGGTTCTGGCCGACGCTGAGGTGGTCGTTGGGTTTGACTTCGACCTTGCGCTCGGCCTTGACGGTCACGTGCTCTTCGGCGCGCAGCTCGCTGTAGCTGTTGGCTTCGACGGTGTCGTGGCGTTCGTGGCCGACGCGGATCTTCTGGTCGTTCTCGATGTTCTCGTCCCAGTCGCGCTCGGCATGGAGATAGATCTGCTCCTGGCCCTTGCGGTCTTCGATGCGCAGTTCGTTGTAGCCGCCACCGCCCGGGCTGCTGAGGGTCTTGAACAGGCTGCGGGTCTTGTTCGCCGGCAGGTCGTAGGGGACGACGTGTTCCTTGTGGTACAGGCA